>JAUVNV010000073.1 GCA_030599515.1 Acidimicrobiia bacterium | reverse complement strand
TCCCGGGCACCATGACATCGGTGAAGTTGGTCGATGACAACCCTGTCTCCTGCACCGATTGCCACGATTCGACGCCGCACGAAGACGACCGGCTCGACAGCCACACCGACCGTGTGGCGTGCGAGACCTGCCACATCCCTCTCTACGCGGTGAAGGATCCCACGAAGCTCTGGTGGGATTGGTCGACGGCCGGTCAGGACGGAGTCTCCGACGATCCTCACGAGTACCTGAAGATCAAGGGCAGCTTCGTCTACGACAAGCAGGTGATCCCCGAGTACCTCTGGTTCGACGGCACGGCCGAGCGCTACCTCCTCGGCGATCCACTCGACCCGGACGGTGTCACAGAGCTCAACGATCCGAACGGCGGCATCGACGATCCGGTCTCCAGGATCTATCCGTTCAAGATCCACCGAGCCAACCAGCCATACGACACGGTCAACAACTACTTCATCCAGCCGAACCTCGTCGGCGAAGAGGGCTACTGGACGATCTTCGACTGGGATCTCGCGTTGGCGAACGGGGCTCGCGACACAGACATGGACTACAGCGGCGAGTACGGATTCGCCCGCAGCGACATGTACTGGCCGCTCGAGCATCAGGTCGCCCCGGCCGATCAGGCGCTGCAGTGCACCGCCTGCCACTCCGACGACGGACGCCTCGACTGGACCGCCCTTGGATACGACGGTGACCCGATGGACACCGCCGGTCGGCGTACCGTCGGCGGGAGCGACGAATGAGACGACGCCGGGCCGCCATGGTGATCGGCGTCGCCGCGCTGTTCGCCTCGACGTTCATGCTCGCCGGTGTCGAGCCATCGGTCGCCTCGACGAGTAGCGAGGACGAGGGCGGTGTCGTGATCCCTCCCGGTGGCGGAGAGATCCCCCCGGTCGAGGTGCAGGATCTCGTCAACCCACCACCGCCGGAGGGCCCGACCGGCAGCATCATGCACCCGACGTACGCCCTTCTCGACCGCGACGGCGTCAACGTCCTGTCGACGGGGAACCCGGTCTCGACGCTGAACACCTGCGGACAATGCCACGACTCTGATTTCATCGTCGAGCACAACTACCACGCATCCGTCGGACTCGATGCCCTGACGGAACCGGGCACGGCCGACTCCGGTCGCGCGTGGGACATCTCGAACGGCTGGTTCGGCCGCTGGAACCCCATCACCTACCGCTATCTGACACCCGAAGGCGATGCCTTTCTCGATCTCGGCACCGCCGAGTGGATCATGACCCTCGGACGCCGCCACGCGGGGAGCGGGCCGGCCGAGACGTCCCGCAGCGGCATACCCCTCACCGATCTCGATCCGAGTCTCGCAGACCCCGAGACGAGTCTGCTCACGGCCGATGACACCGTCGTTGCCTGGGAGTGGGAGGAATCGGGGATCGAGGAACTCGACTGCTTCCTCTGTCACGTCCCCAACTCCGACAACGACGCCCGCATCGCTGAACTCGAGGCCGGACGCTTCGAGTGGGCGAACACGGCAACCCTTGCCGGAACGGACATCGTGCAGCGCACAGACGAGGGATGGGAGTGGAACGCCGGCGCCTTCACGTCTCTCGGCCGGATCAGCCACGACAGGTTGCCGATCGGGCGGTCCACCAATGAATCGTGCGGTCAGTGTCACGGCACAGTGCACATGAGTCCCGACCCCGTCGACGGCTCGTCGCTGCTCGACGGATGGGAGACGCTCACCACCGGCCAGGTCTTCTCCGACCAACGCCTCGCCGCCTCCGGCCTCAATTTCGAAGACAAGATAGATCTGAGCCGGGCGTGGGACATCCACGCGGAACGCGGTCTCAACTGCGTGAGCTGCCACTCGTCGATCAACAACAGCGCCCAGGTCGCCGAGGACCCGGCCACCAAGCCCGAACACCTCATCTACGACCCGAGAAGCTCGAACCTCGACGACTATCTCTACCAGCCGATCCACGAGTTCACCAAGGGTGATACCGCACAGGGAACCGTCGCTCCCGAATACGACAACACGATGCGGACCTGCACCGGGTGCCACGACCCATCGACATCCCATGAGTGGCTGCCGTTCCAGGAACGGCACATGCAGACGGTTGCGTGTGAGACCTGCCACATCCCCACGGCGATGGCACCTGCCGCACAGCAGTACGACTGGACGGTCATCCACACCGACGGCTCCCCCCGCACGACGATGCGCGGTGCCGATGGGCCGACAGACAAGGCCGACACCGTCATCAGCGGCTTCGAGCCGGCCATTCTGTTGCGCTCGGACGACGACGGCAGCGTCCGCCTCTCCCCCTACAACCTCGTCGCCTCCTGGTACTGGGCGCACGGGACCGGTGACAATGAACGGCCCGTCCGCATCACCGACCTCGAGTCCGCCTACCTCGACGGGGCCGGTGGCTACGACGCAAGCATCCTCACCGCGTTCGACGCCGACGGGAACGGGTGGGTCTCGGAGAGCGAACTCGCGATCGACACCGACGAGAAGCAGGCCGTCGTGGCCGGGCGCCTCGCCAGCCTGTCTCTCGAGAGTCCGCACATCGTCGGCGAAGTACAGCCGTACAGCGCCGCTCACGGTGTCGTCGGCGGCGATTGGGCGATCAAGGACTGCCAGGTCTGCCACTCCGGCAACTCCCGTCTGAGTCAGGGCATCGTGCTCGGAGAGTACGTGCCGGGAGGCGTGCTGCCCGCGTTCGTCCCCGATGGCAACACCGAATCGACCGGAACGATGACGATCGCCGCCGACGGCTCACTCGCCTACTTCCCGGAGACGACGTCGGGCGAGATCAACGTCCTCGGAAACGACACCGGCGGATGGGCCGACTGGCTCGGCCTCGCTGCCTTCCTCGGAGTGCTGATCTTCATCACTATCCACGGTGCCGTACGCATCTGGGCCCGGCGACACTATGGATACGGCTCCCACGGCGAGACGCAGAGGGTCTACCTGTACACGAAGTACGAGCGTTTCTGGCACTGGATGCAGGCCACGGTGATCGGGGTCCTGATCGTGAGCGGCATCGTCATCCACTGGCCCGGGAGCGCGGCCGCCTTCAGTTGGATGATCCTCGTCCACAACATCATGGCGGTCATCCTCGTGATCAACGCCGTCGTAGCGCTCGTCGACGCCGTCGCCACCGGCTTCATCAAAGAGTTCATCCCAAGTCCGCAGGGATTCTTCAGCCAGGCCATCGCCCAGGTGATCTACTACACGAAGGGAATATTCGTCGGCGATCCGCACCCGCATGAGAAGGAACCCGGCGACAAACTGAACCCGCTCCAGCAGGGGACGTACCTCGTCATCCTGAACGTTCTTCTTCCGTTGCAGATCATCACCGGAATTCTCATCTGGGGTGCCCAGCGCTGGCCGGATCTGACGTCCAATCTCGGTGGTCTCGGCTTCCTCCTCCCGGTCCATACCTTGATCGCGTGGTTCTTTGCAGCCTTCGTGATGCTGCACATCTACCTGACCACCACCGGGCCGACGCCACTCTCCGCCATCAAGGGAATGGTGACCGGCTGGGAGGAGATCGAGATCGTCGACACCGAAGAGGAGGTGGTGACCTGATGACGATCAAGCCGATCGGCCCCTCGGTCCGAAAGGGCAAGGCGCCGAACCCCCGGCCGTTCCCGAATGCCTACCTCGTCGGTGTGGGCCTGGGCGTCGTGCTGTTCCTCTCCGTGCTCATCACGGGCGACGGCCTCGGCGCCTCAGGCGCCGTGCAGCGAGTCTGGGCCTGGTTCGAGAGCCTGATCGTCCCTCACCACGTCGACACGAACATCTACCTCGTCAAGTACGCAGGTGGTGAGGCGCAGCCGCTCAACCACTGGATCGTCATGCTCGCCATCGGCGTGGTCATCGGCGGATTCATCTCCGGACTCGTCGGCCGGCGCGTCTACACCGAGATCGTGAAGGGTCCGCGCATCTCGAACAACACGCGATTGATGTTCGCCCTGCTCGGCGGCTCTCTCGTCGGATTCGGCGCCCGATTCGCCCGCGGTTGCACGTCGAGCCAGGGCCTCTCCGGATCGGCGCTGCTCTCCGTGGGCAGTTGGATCTTCATGATGGCGTTCTTCGGCGGGGCGCTGGTCGCCGCCCCGTTCTTCAAGAGGCTCTGGAACGACTGATGCCCTTCCCACTCGACCTCCACGAACTGGGCACGCCCCTCACGTACACGATCTTCCTGATCGTCGGGATCGGATTCGGCTTCATGCTCGAGCAGGCGGGGTTCGGCCGCAGCTCCAAGCTCGCTGCTCAGTTCTACTTCAAGGACTTCGCCATGTTCAAGGTGATGTTCACCGCAGTGATCACCGCCATGGTGCTGATCTACGGATCCGCGGCGATCGGCATCCTCGACATGCGGGCCGTCTTCATCCCCGCCACCTACCTCTGGCCGATCGCCATCGGCGGGTTCGTTCTCGGTGTCGGGTTCCTCATCGGCGGACTCTGCCCGGGCACGTCGATCGTCGGCGCAGCCACGTTGAAACTCGACGCGATGGTGTTCCTCGGTGGCGTCGTCATCGGCGTCTTCGTCTTCGGAGAGACCGTGCCGTACTTCATGGACTTCTGGACGACCTCGGACCTCGGGCGTCTCACCCTCCCCGACTGGCTCGGCGTGCCAACCGGTGTCGTTGTCCTCGTGATCGTGGTGTTCGCCCTGTTGCTGTTCCGGGGTGTCGCGGCTCTCGAGAAGAAGACGGGCATATCGGACCCGGGTAATGCCCCGAAAGCGCAGTACATCGGCGCCGGTGTGCTCGTGCTCCTCGCTCTCGTCGTTCTCATCATCGGTGACCCCACGACGGAGGACTACTGGAGTGCGGTCGCCGCCGAGGAACAACCGAGGCTCGATAACCGCGAAGTGCAGATCCACCCCGGCGAACTGCTCGAGTTGATGAACGACGGCTACAAGAACCTCATCATGCTCGACGTTCGTGACGAGCGCGACTACAACCAGTTCCATCTGCGGGCCGCTCATCAGATCAACCCGACGCCCGAAGCCGTTGAGGATGCTGCACCCGATCTGATCGGACTCGACCCCCGCACCGTCATCGTCACGATGAGCAACGGCGAAGACGACGCGACGCAGGCGTGGAAGTCGCTGACGGCGAACAACGTCATCAACGTGTACATCCTCGAGGGCGGCGTCAACGCATGGCTCGACATCTTCGGGGAGGATGCCGACCCGAAGCCGGTCAACTACCCGGATGAACTGGCGTTCACGTTCACGTCGGCGATCGGTGGCCGATGCGTGGCATCAGACCCCGACGCCCACGAGTTCCACCTCGTCTTCGAACCGAAGGTCAAGATCGCCGCCGCCGGAGCGGTCGTAGGCGGGGGCTGTGGGTAGCAGTAGAAAGTAGAAAGACATGGCCCGAGCGAATCCTTCGGGTCTCTCTACTTTGTACTTTCTACTTTCTACTTGTTCAGCTCTTCTTTCACCAGCCGCGCAACAAGGCCGCCGTCCACCTCTTCGCCGCTCTTCATCACACGGCCGATCACCTGGCCGGTCATCTTTGGATCAGTTGCGCCCAGGTCTTGGATGGCTTGAGCTACGAGGGCACGAGTTGCTGCTTCGTCGAGTTTCGTCGGGAGGTAGGTGGAGAGGTACTCGATCTCGAAGGCCAGCTTCTCGGCCTGTTCCCGGCCGCGCTCGCCCAGCGCCTCGTACTCGGTCTTCGACTTCCCCATCCTCTTGACGTACGTCGAGATCGTCGAGAGAAAGAGTTCGTCATCGACGTCGCCGGTGAATCCGGGAGCCGACTTCGCCACCGACACCTCGGATCGGATCTGTCGAATCACGCTGAGCGTCGCGCGATCCCCATCCTTCATGGCCGCCGTCTGCGCCGCCACCAGCTGATCTTCGATGGTCATCATTCTCGCTCTCGATCGTGTGGTTGCAAGGATAACCGGAGAGGCGAGCGGACAGCAGACAGCGCACAGCCAACAGTCGGAGACCCCAGACACCGGCCTTGCTGTCGGCTGTCTGGCGCCCGGTGTTGGCTCTCTTTACTTTTCGTTTGCTTCCTTCCAGGTCATTCCAATAGACTGTCCTGCGGAACCGGTCAGAACCGGTTGACAAACGGGAGACTTTGTGAAAACATTCACATTCACGAAGCCGCATCTGGAATCGTTTCGAGGAGACACAACTGTGCTTACCGTCACCGACTGGCGCGAACTATCCGCCTGTCGAGACTCCGATCCCGACCTGTTCTTCCCCATCGGAACAACCGGTCTCGCCACCGACAAGATCCGTCAGTCCGTGGCCATCTGCTCCGCCTGCGCAATGCAGGAAGAGTGCCTCCAGTACGCACTGGAAACCAACCAGGAAGCCGGCGTCTGGGGAGGCTACCCCGAGGACGACCGGCGTCGCCTCAGGAAGCGCTGGCTCGCCGAGCGTCGCCGGCAGCGCCAGGCCGCAAGCTGACCCCTGAGCCAACTCCTACCCTCTTCGGACCCGATGCTCTCGGGTCCGATGTTCGTTGGCCCTCACGACTCCGAGGCGAACCCAACATCGCGTCGCCGGACCGACTCGATCTCGACGAACGCTACTTTCTCGACCACGATCCCGTGCCGGTGACCACGGGTATCCCGGATCCACAGAACCTGCGTCCCCTTGACCACGGCCGTCTCGAACTCGGTCGCGATGTCGTGCCCGGGTTCGACCTCGATCTCGAGTTCTCGCGTCGAAGACATCCCGAATCGAACCTTGGTGGTCTCGGTGATCGTGTCGGTCATGCGAACCTTTCCTGGCTATGAATCTGCACCGATCGTAACTGTCCGGAGAACCGATCAGTTGTTGATGACGAGTTCAGGGTGTGTCCGTGCCCGGGGCTCGCGTTCCTCAACAGCGGCTGCGAGGCGATCGAACGCTGCAGCAGCCTCCCCATCCGGATCGACGGCCACGGCCGGGAGACCCCGGTCGGCGCCTTCCCGAACGGCAGGAACGAGTGGGATCTGGACGAGAACATCGGTTCCGAGACGGGCGGCAAGCGCCTCGCCTCCGCCCTCGCCGAAGATCGTGTAGCGGGTGCCGTCGTCTCCGGTGAACCACGACATGTTCTCTACAACACCGAGGAGGTCTTGATTGACCTTCTCGGCCATCAAGCCCGCCTTCACCGCCACACGCTCGGCCGTGGGTTGCGGAGTGGTGACCACGATGGCCTCGGAGCGCGGCAGGAACTGGCTGAGCGAGATCGCCACGTCACCGGTCCCCGGCGGCATGTCGATGAGGAGATAGTCGAGATCATCCCACAGGACGTCGACCAGGAACTGCTCGAGCGCCTTGTGGAGCATCGGTCCCCGCCAGATCACGGCCTGTTCTGGGTCAACGAAGAAGTCCATCGACATCACGCTGACGCCGTGGACCTCCGGCGGGATCATCACCTCGTCGAGAACGACCGGCTGCCGATCGAGACCCAGCATCCTGGGAATGGAGTAGCCCCACACGTCGGCGTCGATAAGACCGACCCGGTTCCCCCGGGCGGCGAGCGCCACTGCGAGGTTGGCAGTGACGGAAGACTTTCCCACGCCACCCTTGCCGGAAGCGACGCTGATCACGCGGGTCTTCGATCCGGCTCTGCCGATCGTGACCTCACGGATGCTCCCGCCGCGAACGGTCTCGACGACTCCGGCCCGCTCACTGTCGCTCATCGTCGTGAACTCGACGACGACGTCTGCAACACCGGCCACGCTCTTGGCCGCTGCGGTGACGTCGTCCGTCAGCTTGTCCTTCAACGGACAGCCCGGCACGGTGAGCGCAACCACGACGTGAACGCTGCCGTCCGGGCCGACGGTCACGTCGCGGAGCATCCCCAGGTCTTCAAGCCCCCGATGTAACTCGGGATCCTGCACCGCACCGATTGCAGCGCGAAGCGCATCGACATCCACCACGAACAACTCCTATCGAGATAGTGAATAGAAACTATAGTGAGAACCGGTACTCCAGATTCTCGACGGGGACGGCATGGACAGCGAAGCGTTCGAACAGCAGATCGCCGAACTCGCCGGCACACTCGGTGACGCGACCCGACGCGGCATCTACATCACGGTACGCGAGTCCCCCGAGCCCGTGACCGCATCACAGATCGCTGAACTGTTCGATATCCACGCCAACGTGGCCCGACACCATCTCGATCGCCTCGTGGCCGATGAGTACCTCCAGGTGACTCGGAAACGCCCGTCCGGCAGGACCGGTCCCGGCGCCGGGCGCCCGGCGAAGCACTACGAGCCGACCCGCAAGAACGTGTCGGTCCAGTTCCCGGCGCGCCGGTACGACCTCCTCGCCGAACTGCTCCTTCGCGTGATCGAACGCATCGCGCCCGACAACGCGGCTGAGATCGCCGACGAGATCGGTCGCGAGTACGGACGGGAACTCGCCACAGAGATCGGCTTCCCCGAAGACTCCGGCTACGACACCGCCGCGATCGCCGTCGCAAGCGCCCTCATGGGAGTCGGGTTCGAGGTCGAAGCCCGCCCTGGTGATCACGAACTGATCACACGCTTCTGCCCGTTCGGCGAGTCGGCGAAGAACCATCCCGCGATCGTCTGCCAACTCGACCAGGGTCTCGTCTCCGGCCTCCTCGAAGGAACCAAGCAGATCCCGGTAGCGATCGTCAACGCCCACAGCACCGAAGACGGCGACTGCGTGACGAAGATTTGACCCGGCTCCGCCGGGTGTACTGAGTACTTGGTACTGAGTACCGGCTCAGGGGCAGTCTTCATCCTCCTCTGCCGGAGCCTCAATCCACGACTCCGTGGATTGAGGCGGAGGCGGGGGAGGTGGCCCGAAGGGCCGGAGGGGGCTTTGGGAGCCGGTACCTGACGGTGTGGCCACGCGTTGCCTCGATCCTGGCCGTCAAGTGGAGAGGTATCGTGACTCGGTGAGTTGGATTGAGGTTGTCGACGACGCTGAGTGGGACGGTGATTTGGCCGCGCTTCGTGCGCGGGTGATTGATCCGAAGAGCGGGAAGGTCGATCACATCATGGGCGTCCACTCGCTCAATCCACGCTCGCTCGATGCGCACGACACGTTGTATCGCTCCGCGATGCGCGGGACCGCCACCCTCCGCAAGGTCGACCGCGAGTTGATTGCTCTTGTGGTCAGTACGATCAACGAGTGCCACTACTGAGTGACCCATCACCGGCGCGGTCTGCGCCTTCTCCTCAAGGACAATGAACTCCTTGCACGCATCGAGAACGACTGGGCGACGGCCGGACTCGACGGTCGACGCGCAGCGATGCTGCAGTTCACAGAGACACTCACGCGCACCCCGGGTGCGACGAGCCCCGAGGACGTCGACACCCTTCACTCCGTTGGGTTCACCGACCGGGATGTACTCGATATCGTCGAAGTGATCGCCTACTACGCGTACGCGAACCGGATCGCCGACGGCCTCGGCATCACCCTCGAACCGTGGATCACCGATGACTGACCCGACCGAGCAAGCCACGAGGATCCACGCCGACCTCCCGGTGGTGGACGGCCACAACGATCTGCCCTGGGCGCTTCGCGTTCGCGCCGGGTCCGACCTCGACCGGGCCGACCCGTGCGAGCCTCTCGACGATTACCACACCGACGTGTCGCGCCTTGCGATAGGCGGCGTCGGAGCGCAGTTCTGGTCGGTGTTCGTGCCTGCATGGGATCCGACCCCGTTCCGGACGACGATCGAGCAGATCGACCTCGTACGCCGGATGACGGATCGTTGCGACCGCCTGGCTCACGCCGATTCGGCAGCCGATGTCGCCGGAGTTCGTACTCGGGCCCTCACGGCGTCGCTCATGGGAGCCGAGGGCGGGCACTCGATCGAGAACTCGTTGGCGGCACTCCGCACACTGCGAACTCTCGGAGTCCGCTACATGACCCTCACGCACGCCGACACGATCGATTGGGCCGACTCGGCGACCGATGATGCCCGGCACGGAGGCCTCACAGATTTCGGTGAAGAGGTCGTCCGCGAGATGAACCGGATCGGCATGATCGTCGACATCTCCCACGTCTCGGCCGACACGATGCGTCACGCCTTGTCCGTGAGCGACCGACCCGTCATGGCTTCTCACTCGAGCGCGTTCACTCTGGCTCCGCATCCGAGAAACGTCCCGGACGACGTGCTCGAACTGGTTCGGGCCAACAACGGCGTCGTGATGACGAACTTCTATCCACCGTTCGTCGGCAGGGCTGGAGCGGAACAGGCCGCCGGCATGTTCGCCGCTCAGCGAGATCTCAGGGAACGCCTCAGCGACGATGCCGCAGTCGAGGAGGAGATGAGGCGATT
>JAUVNV010000155.1 GCA_030599515.1 Acidimicrobiia bacterium | reverse complement strand
GTGAACCTCGGCGGTTACCGCGACGTGGAGGATCCATCGGTAACGCTGCGTCTTCGCGTCACCGAAGGGAATGAGTTGGCCTTCGCCGACGACTACCTCCTCGTCTGGACGACGACACCCTGGACACTCCCCGGCAACCTCGCGGTCGCGGTCGGCGAGGACATCGAATACGTTCGTGTTGAGGACGATGGAGACCACTACTGGGTCGCGCGCGAGCGAGTCGACGCTCTCTGGAGCGATGAGACGCCGGAGATCGTCGGCACGGCGTCCGGCTCTGATCTGCTGGGCATCTCCTATGAGCCCCCCTTCCCTCACTTCGAGAGCGAGAGGGAGAACGGAGCGTTTCGCGTCGTGGCGATGGATGAGGTCACGACGGAGGATGGAAGCGGCCTCGTCCACACCGCACCCGCCTACGGCGAAGCGGACTTCTTCGCCCTCCAGAAGGCCAAGATCTCCGCGCTCGTCGATCCGATCGATCTCGAGGCGCGATTCACCGACGAGGTACCCGAGGTTGAAGGTCTGCACGTCAAGGCCGCGGATCCCATCCTCGTCGGACTCCTGAGAGACAGCGGCGTGCTCGTGCACGAGGCACGGATCACCCACAGCTATCCGTTCTGTTGGCGAACGGACACTCCCCTGATCTACAAGGCCATCCCGAGTTGGTACGTCAACGTCGAGGCGATCAAGGACCGAATGGTCGAGTTGAACAACGGCATCCACTGGGTACCCGACTACGTCGGCGCCAAGAGGTTCGGGAACTGGCTCGAAGACGCACGGGACTACGCGATCTCTCGGAACCGGTTCTGGGGTACAACGATCCCGATCTGGGAGTGCGACGCGTGTGACGAGACCGTGTGTCTCGGCTCGCGGGACGAACTCGAAGCGCTGAGCGGCGTGAGGACCGACGACCTCCACAAGCACATCCTCGATCCGATCACCTGGCCGTGCAGCGAGTGCGACGGCACGATGATCCGCGTCCCCGAGGTGCTCGATACGTGGTTCGACTCCGGCTCCATGCCGTACGCGCAGATCCACTACCCCTTCGAGAACCAGGAACGATTCGAACGTGGCTTCCCGGCGAACTTCATCGCGGAGGGCCTCGATCAGACCCGCGGCTGGTTCTACACGCTGCTGATCCTGTCGACCGGGATCTTCGACACGGCGCCGTTCCGGAACTGCGTCGTCACCGGCATGGTCCTCGCCGAGGACGGTCGGAAGATGTCGAAGAGCCTCAGGAACTACCCGGATCCGTTGCACGTCCTCGACGAGTTCGGTGCCGACGCTCTTCGGGCGTATCTCATCAATTCGCCCGTCGTTCGAGCAGACCCGCTGCGATTCTCGGAAGACGGCGTTCGCGAGGTCGTCCGAACGGTGCTGCTGCCGTGGTGGAACGCGTTCTCGTTCTTCACGACCTACGCCGAGGCCGACGCCATCACCGCAGCGGATCTCGATGCGGCTCCGCCCGTCGAAGAGCGACCGGAGATCGATCGCTGGATCCTCTCGGTCCTGCAGACCCTGATCGCGAGCGTGAATCACGAGATGGAGTCGTACCGGCTCTTCGCCGTCACACCGCCCATCATCGGATTCGTTGAGCATCTGACCAACTGGTACATCCGTAGATCTCGACGTCGCTTCTGGTCCCACAGGGGAGGGGGCGACGAGAGCGGAAAACTGGCCGCGTTCGCCACACTCCACGAGGTACTCCTCACGTTCGCGACGGTCGCGGCTCCCGTGCTTCCGTTCATGGCTGAGGAGATGTACCAGCGCCTCGCCAGACCATCCGAAACCGGGGCTCCACCAAGTGTGCACCTGCTCGACTACCCGGACGCCGACACGACGCTGACCGACGCCAACCTCGAGTTCGCCATGGCGGCCACGAGAACGGTCGTCAACCTCGGCCGCACGCTGAGGAAGCGGAACGACCTGCGAGTTCGACAGCCGCTTGCTCGTGTGACGATCGTCACCACGGATCCCGGACTGCGGGAGGCGATCGAGGCGCACGCGACCCTGATCGCCCAGGAGTTGAACGTTCGCGCCGTAAAGATCCACGACGATGAAGCCGATCTCGTGGAACTCTCCGCGAAAGCCGACTTCAAGCGCCTCGGACCCCGATTCGGCAAGGAAACGAAGACGATGGCGAAGGCGATCGCAAGTCTGGATCACGATGCCGTCGCCGATCTCCTCGACACCGGCGAGATCTTGATCGAGGATACGACACTCAGCGCCGAGGACGTCGTGGTCTTTCGCAGTCCACGAGAGGGAACGGTCGTCGCCACGGAGGGTTCGGTCACGGTTGCGCTCGACACGCAACTCACCGGGGATCTCCTCGTCGAGGGTGTCGCTCGCGAAATCGTCAATCGGATCCAGATGATGCGGCGTTCGGAGGGCTTCGAAGTGGCCGATCGAATCCGACTTCGATGGGCGTCCGACGACGATGCCATCATCGATGCGTTCGACGCCCACGACGGCTTCATCGCCGGCGAGGTTCTGGCAACTGAGATCGAGAGAGACGATTCGATCACCTCGGATCCCGTCGCCATCGACGGCGCCGCCGTCGTCCTCAGGATCGCGAACGTCTGATCAGCAGATGAACCTGAGCAGCAGGGACACACCGATGATGAGGATGAGCGGCGAAAGGTCGAGCGCCGCCCCCCCGACCCTCACGGGAGGGATGACACCTCGAATCGGTCTCATGACCGGCTCGATCGCCCCGGAGAGAGCGTCGTAGAGGCGCCGGACCGGATGATCGAACCCCAGTCGTCCGAATGAGACAACGTAGCTCAGAACGATCCAAGCGATGATGATCCAGATCGCAAGCTGAAGAAGGCCGCAGACGAGCGTGACCAGCATGAATCAGGACGATCGATAGAGCCCGAGCGTGGCGAGACGGTCGAGCTCCTCGCCGCTCACCGCCACGCCCGACGGGCTGACCAGGACGACGCCCTGAGAGATCTTCGCCATCTTTCCATCGAGCGCATATGTGAGTCCCGATGTGAAATCGACAAGCCGGCGAACCATCTCAGGCTCGGTCGATCGGAGGTCGAGCACGAGAGCACGACCTGATCGGATGCCGTCGGCGAGCATCTGAGCATCTGAGAAATTGCGTGCCACGATGATGTCGGTCGTCCCGGGGGGCGAGGTCTGGACTGCGCCTGCCGACCGGTTCGACGTTGTCCCCGACTGAACGTAAACGCCGGCCTCGGTGTGATCCCAGGACGACTCTCTGCGATCCGACGTCGGCGGATCGATACGACGGCCTGCGATGCTTCCCGGTGGGCGAGCCGTCACCACACGCGGCGACTCGGCGCCAACGCTGCCAAGGGGTGCGTCGGTTGCGACGTCAGCGCCGTCGGCGGCATCGTCGTCGACGAGGCCGAGGTAGAAGAGCGTCTTCTGCCAGAACGTTGCCATAGTCAATCCTCGTCAGAGTGTCCGTTGATTCCGTCGTTCGCGGTTCCAAAGATAGCCCGTCCCACGCGAACGATGCTCGCACCCTCTTCTACGGCTATCTCGAAGTCGTCCGTCATCCCCATCGAGAGATCACGGGCGTGCGGATGGTCGGCCACCAGATCGTCCCGGAGCCGACGCAGCGCAACGAACCACCGGCGGCCCTCCTCGGCCGTGGCTTCTCTCGGCGGGATGATCATCAGCCCCCGAACCGATACACCCCCGATCGTGAGATGGTCGGCAACGCCGGGAAGCTCGGATGGGGCGAATCCGTGCTTCTGCGGCTCCTCTCCGATGTTGACTTCGATCAGCACCGGCGGCGGTTCATCGAGCCGAATCCACGCATCTGCGAGACTCATGCGATCGAGGGAGTGGAGCAGGACGATCGACGGTGCGATCGTCTTGATCGCCCGGCGTTGGACGTTCCCGACGAAATGCCAGTCGATGTCTTCCGGTAGATCCCCTTCGATGCGTTGGCGGAGCCCCAAGGGACGGTTCTCCCCGAACGCCCGCTGCCCGGCTTCGTACAGATCCCTCACCGCCGCGTCGGATCGTCCCTTCGACACGGCGAGCAACAACACGCATTCCGGGTCTCGATCCGAGCGCTTCGCTGCGGATGCAATTCGCCTGCGGATGTCGATCAGCTCTCTGGTAGCCACGCCACCGCCACCTGTCGCTCTGTGGTCGCGTCTCGACGATACGATCGCAATCCCGGTTCCGTGTATGTGCAGATGTCCGATCTCCAAACGTCGAGATCTGAGAGTTGCGCAGCCGCGGCGGACCACAGATCGACACTCGGTGTCGAAGAGGTCGTTCGCGATGCGTAGTCGCCGACGGCCGATCTGACTTCGTCGCCCACTTCATAGCAGCAAGGCCCAATCGAGGGACCGATCGCGGCCCGCCTCGGCGTATCATCGAGTGCCTTCATCGCTTCGATGCCGGCGCCCACGATCCCGGCCACGACCCCGCGCCACCCGGCGTGGAGAATGGCTACCGAGCGATCCCCTTCGATGATGATCGGCATGCAGTCCGCCGTTGCGATCGCCAATGGGAGCCCCGGTTGATCGGTGATCAGGCCGTCGGCGGAACCGGCGGAACCCGGTTGGTCCACGGCGCGTACGACACCTCCGTGCACCTGACGAACGAATGCCCACGCTCGCGAGATACCCAGTTCATCGGAGATGAACGCGCGCCGGTCCAGGTCGTCCCGACCGTTCCCGTCTTCGGCGTCACCGAAGGCCGCTCCGCGGAATCCCGCGGGCCGGATCATCCCTGGACGAATCCCGGGATCTCCATCTCATCGGTGCCATCCTCGTGACCGTCCGCCTCATCCGGGGTCGTGCGTACGATCGGGACGCCGACCGTGGGAGCGGACGTGAACGCGTTCCGCGCCTGCTCCTTCTCGAACCCGGCGGCGATGACGGTCACCCGCATCTCGTCCCCGAGGGAATCGTCGACGACGGCGCCGAAGATGATGTTCGCGTCCCCGTCCGAGTGATCGGCAACGATCGAGGCCGCCGTAGACACCTCGTGGAGCGTCATCTCTCGCGGACCGGCGATCGAGAGGAGCACGCCTCGGGCCCCGTCCATCGACGTTTCGAGCAACGGGCTTGCGATCGCTTTCTCCGCTGCCTGCTGGGCGCGGCTGTCACCCGTCGACTGTCCGATCCCCATCACGGCGGATCCAGCCTCGGACATCACCGTCTTCACATCCGCGAAGTCGACGTTGATGAGACCCGGCGTCGTGATGAGATCAGTGATCCCCTTAACACCGTTCGTGAGGATCTCGTCGGCCATCTTGAAGGCATCAACGACCGGGGTCTGGTCGTCCGCGATCTCCAGGAGACGCTCGTTCGGGATGATGATCAGCGTGTCGACGGCCTGCTTCAGGGTCTGGATGCCCTGCTCCGCGGCAACCGAGCGGCGCCGACCTTCGAATCCGAACGGGCGTGTGACGACGCCGACGGTCAGCGCGCCTAGTGACTTCGCAACCTCGGCCACCACGGGAGCCGCACCGGTTCCGGTTCCTCCACCTTCGCCTGCTGTGATGAACACCATGTCTGCGCCGGTCAGAGCGTCCTCGATCTCGGCACGGTGCTCGTCCGCTGCTTCGCGACCGACCTCGGGATTCGCTCCCGCCCCAAGGCCGCGAGTCGAATCGCGACCGATATCGAGCTTGAGATCGGCGTCAGACATGATGAGTGCCTGAGCATCCGTGTTGACCGCGATGAACTCGACGCCGCCGACGCCGGCCTCGATCATACGGTTCACGGCATTGACGCCGCCACCACCCACTCCGACCACTTTGATGACGGCCAGATAGGTATGGGGTGAAAGCTTCGAATCAGTCATGTGTGCTGGGCCTCCCGCGCAGGTGCAACAAGGTTAGTCCGAAGCTTGAGACTCTTCTAGTGTCTCCGTCTCACCTTCCAGTTGAGACTGAGGTGGAGCGACCGCAGGGCGAAGCGGAGCGGTCACGTCGATCCGGCTCCCACGCTCGATGCCCGTGGCGATGAGCGCCTCGACCGCCGCCGCTTTCGCGGCCATGTCCGTAGGCCTCCCGAGCAAAATGATCACACCGTCGACCTCCGCTCCGACGGCTCCACCGATGATGGACACGTCCGTTGAACGGCGAAGCGCAGGCGGGAGCGCTGCCACGAATTCG
>JAUVNV010000152.1 GCA_030599515.1 Acidimicrobiia bacterium | reverse complement strand
GCTCGAGTCGATCGCTGCGCATGTGACGCAACCTTCGCACCGTCATCGGTGCGTATGCGAGCGCGTCACGGTCGTCGATGAGTCGGCGGACCGCCGCGTAGTAGCGGGTCGCGCTCATGCCGAGGTACTCGCGAATGTCCCGATCCTTCGGTCCAGGAAACAGCCACCACGAGCCCTCAAAGTCGAGGACCTTCCGGTCCCGCTCGGACACCATGCGCGAAGGTTATCCAGGGGGTGTGACAGAACCGTGGATTTCGCGCCGCGCATGGTCGTTTCCCGGAGGCTGCGGAGCGGCACTCCGGAGCCTTCGCGCACCCGATCGCTACCCGACGTCGGTGCAGCGGTCGATCTGCTCGTGTATGTGCTCCATCAGATCGGCTTCGACGGCACGCAAGGCGCGCGCGCTCGCGAGGTCACCGGCCACGTGACCCTTCGCGTCGTTCCGACCGATCTTCGCTCTCCCTTCGCCCTTGAACGAGCCGGATGGGCACTCCATCGAAGCAACGGCAAAGGCCTTCTCTTCGTCGACGTCAACATGCAGATTCACAACGTAGTCCACGGATCCTCCTCGGGTGATCGTTCCACCCTGAATGGTCGACTGAATCGACGTCGAGCGATAGGGCCCATGGTCGGTAGATGTTGACGGATGCTTCAATCATGCTCATGCCCATTTCCCAGCGATTCGCGGCTATCTCCGCGCTCCTCGCCGTCCTTCTCGTTTCCGGTTGCTCCGGATCGGAGAGGCCGAGCGCGTACAGCGACTCGGCAACCGTCGTCGCCATCGGAGACTCGATCATGGTCGCCGCCTCCGAACACATCACCGATCTCGTCAACGGCATCGTGATCGATGCCGAGATCGGCAGACCCTTTCGCGACGGTATCCACGCTCTCGAACACCAACTCGCACAGAATGGTCCGCCGGACATCCTGGTCGTTGCGCTCGGCACGAATGCGGGAACCAGCACCGACCAGATCGACGAACTGATGGGACTCACGGAGGACATCGACGAAGTCATCTTCGTCAACGTCCGGGTGCCGAGGGATTGGGAGTCGTCGACCAACGGCGCCCTGATCGATGCTGCCGGACGCCACGACAACGTCCGAATCGTTGATTGGTACGGTGAGAGCGACGGTGGCGATCACCTGTTCCGATCGGACGGGTACCACCCCAACGAGACCGGGTCCGAGCTTTGGGCGAACCTGATCGTGATCGAGATCAAGAGCTGATCCGCCGACCGAACCCGTCGTTTGTGCTTAGAACCATGATTATCGTGTTCGTAGGCACAAACGACGATCGGGTCAAGAGCCGGGTATCGGATTCGAACCGATGACCTTCTCTTTACAAGAGAGATGCTCTGCCAGCTGAGCTAACCCGGCGCAGGCGTCAGGATACCCAGCCGCGGGCTCTGGAGACTTCGAATACCGCCAGCGCCGTCGCCACAGACGCATTGAGGCTCTCCGCCGGACCGGCATGCGGGATCCGCACGATGGCGTCGCAGCGTTCTGCGGTCAACCGATGCAGGCCCCTCCCCTCCGCCCCGACCACGAGAGCGACCGGTTCGGCGAGCAGATCGAATCCGAACAGGGACCGCTCCCCTGCCCCATCGAGACCGACCCGCCAGACACCCAGCTTCTCGAGCCTGCGGAGTGCCTCGGGAACCGAGGACACCTCCACGAGTGCGACTTCCTCCAGCGTCCCGGCAGCCGCCTTGAATGCTGCGGCACCGATCGGAGCCGACCTTCGCTTCGGCACGACGGCGGCCCCGAACCCGGCAGCGACGGCAGATCGGATGGCGGCGCCGAGATTCCGCTGATCCTCGAGGTGATCGAAGACGAGGAGGGCGGCCGGATCGGTCGCTGCAACAGCGTCTTCCAGCGATACGACCTCCTTGGGCCGGCACATGGCCACAACACCCTGTGGAGCAGACGTCAGAGCAGTGTCGCGCACATCGTCGACGAACTCGACGCGGGCTCCGGCGGATCGGGCGTCGTCGGCGAGGGCCGTGTACGTCGGCCGGTTGAGGCGCCGCTGCTCGATTCGCACGGTCTTTGCCCGACCGGCCTGCACTGCCGCGGCAACAGCATGGAAACCTTCGACCCTATCCCCGATGCCAGCGCGAGCCATCAGGCGCATCCTCCACCACGATGCCGATTGCAGCCAGGTCGTCACGGATCCCGTCCGACGATGCCCAGTCCCGCTCAGAACGGGCCCGGTCCCGGGTCTCGAGCAGGTCTTCAATGGTTCCCATCGTCGCACCGTACGTCTCGGCGATCTCGGCGATCTCGGCTCTGAGATCGTCAAGATCTGAGGTCTCCTCGCCGAGTCCGAGCACTGCGACGATCTCGTCGTAGGCAGCGATCAAGGCACCTGCATCCTCAGCATCATCGAGACGGCGGTTGCCCTCACGAACCAGATCGAAGAGGACACCGAGGCCTCCGGCGACGTCGAAGTCCTCATCCATCGCCGACCGGAAGCGCTCGAGAATCTGCTCATCGGGGATGTCTTCGACCGGCCCCGTCATCCGGCGTCGGAACCCCCACAGACGGTCGAGCGCCGCTTCGGCATCCGTCAGGCCACGTTCAGAGAACTCCAGAGGCTTGCGGTAGTGCGTTCGGAGATACACGAGACGGACGGCGGTCGGCCGATGGGTGTCGAGTGCTTCAAGGAGGTCGATGACATGGCCCGTCGACTTCGACATCTTCTCGCCTTCCAGATTCATCATCCCGTTGTGGAGCCAGTACGTCGCGAACGGTTCTCCCGTTGCAGCCTCCGACTGGGCGATCTCGTTTTCGTGATGGGGGAAGATCAGGTCGTGTCCTCCGGCGTGGATATCGAATCCGACGCCGAGGTACTTGCGCGCCATGGCCGAGCACTCGATGTGCCACCCGGGACGCCCTGAACCCCAGGGCGCCTCCCAAGATGGTTCCCCCGGCTTAGCCGCCTTCCAGAGGGCGAAGTCAAGTGGATCGTGCTTTCGATCGTCGGGGTCGACGCGTGCTCCAGATCGGAGGTCGTTCGGATCGTGACGGGAGAGCCTGCCGTACTCCGGATAGGACCTGACTGAGAAGTAGACGTCCCCGTCAACCGCGTAGGCATGGCCGGTCTCTAGAAGCTGCTCGATCAGTTCCAGCATCTCTTCGATGTGATGCGTAGCCCATGGCTCAACGGTGGGCTCCCTGACACCGAGTCTCCGATGCGCCTCATCGAATGCGGCATACGCGCGTTCGACGATCGCATCCGTCGTCACTCCTTCGTCGATCGCCGCATCGATGATCTTGTCGTCGACGTCCGTGACGTTGCAGACGTACGTGACCTCGTACCCGAGCCACTCGAGATACCGACGGATGACGTCGAATACGACCGCGGAGCGGCCATGCCCGAGATGCGGAGCAGACTGCACGGTCGATCCGCAGACGTACATGCCGATCTTGCCTTCGTCGCGCGGTCGAAGCTCGACAAACTCCCGCCCGAGCGTGTTGTAGAGCCTCATGGAGGGTGATGGTACCGCTAGACCCGTGTGTTGAAACGTGGCCGTGAGTCACGAGTGATGGGTCATGAGAGGAATTCCGGGTACTGGGTACTGAGCAATGAGTACTGAGTGCGGGCGGCCCAGCCGGCCTAGCATGAGCCGCATGCTCATCTATGGACATCGCGGGGCTTCGGTGGATGTGCGTCCGAATACAGTTGACGCGTATGAGCTTGCCATCGAGCAAGGCGCCGACGGCGTTGAACTCGACGTCCGCAGAACCCGGGACGGCGCCATCGTGATCTTCCACGATGACCGCCCGGCGCCCGACGCGACGCCGTTCGTCGAAATGGATCTCAGTGAGATCAGGGCAACAACCCCCTGGATCCCGACGCTCGACGAGGCGTGGAGTGCACTCGGCCCGAGCGGACTTCTCGATATCGAGATCAAGAACATCTACGGCCAGGCCGACTACGACCCAACCCAGCGAGTTGCCGCCGGGGTGGTCCGCTGGATCGCCGAACACGACACCGGCGATCGGATCCTCGTTTCCTCGTTCAACACCCAAGCGCTCGACGCGGTGAAGAGCCTCGATCCGGCGATCCGAACCGGACTCCTCTCCATGTCGTGGCTCGACCCGATGGTCGCTCTTCGACAGGCCCGCGACGGAGGGCACGTGTCTGCGAATCTCTCCCTGATCCGAACACTGGACGGAGCCGAGCAGATCGTTCAAGCGGCAGGAGATCTCGACGTCCTCGTGTGGACGGTGAACGATCCCGGTCACGCACTCACGCTCGCAGACGCCGGTATCGCAGGAATCTTCACGGATGATCCCGGATTGATGGTCGAGGTGCTCAGCGGTAGAGAGTGACCGCTGCGGTCACTGCAATGCCCTCGTCCCTGCCGATCGAACCCATCCCATCGGTGGTTGTGGCTTTGATCGACACTGAGGATCGATCGATCCGCAGGGTCGCGGCCAACTCATTGCGCATCTCATCGCGATGGGGTTCGATCCGAACCGACTGAGCGACAACGGTCACGTCGACGTTGCCCACTAGATGCCCGCGGTCCTCGATGATCCGGACCACCCTGGCAAGCAACTCCATCGACTCGATGCCCTCCATCTCAGGATCCGAAGATGGGAAGAAGGCGCCAAGATCGCCAAGAGCGAGCGCTCCCAGAAGTGCATCTGCCACCGCATGAGCGACCACATCTCCGTCGCTCGTCGCTTCCATACCTCGTGTCGGATCCACGACGACGCCTGCAAGAACGACCGGTCCGCTGCCACCGAAACGATGGGCATCGAAACCCCAACCGATCCTCATGCGCGAATCAACCATGACGCCCCGATCGTAATGCTTCCGCCACCGCCAGATCCTCCGGATACGTCACCTTCAAATTCGCAGGATCCCCGTCGACGATCGCGATCACGCCGCCGATCGCCTCGACCATCGACGCATCATCCGTGGCGTCGGTAGCGACTTGCGCATGGGCGGACCGCAGCATCTCCAGATCGAATCCCTGAGGAGTCTGAACGGCGACCAGCTCGGAGCGATCCACCGTCTCAACCACGATGTCACCCGAAACGCGCTTGAGCGTATCGCGAACCGGGACCGCCGGCACGACACCGGCAACGTCACCGACCAACAAGCGATCGATCACAGATCGGACGAGATCTGCAGTCACCAAGGGCCTTGCCGCATCGTGAACAAGCACGAAACCGACATGATTCGAGATCGCCGCCAGCCCCGAAGCAACAGAATCGCGCCGTCGATCGCCACCGGGCACGGCACCGTCGAAGTCTCCGACAACGATGAGATGGTCGACACCGCCGTCGAGCAGAGCGCGCTCGCTCTGCCGCCAGATCGGAATTCCGTCCATCTCGACGTCGTGCTTCGGGCCACCGAACCTGGTCCCCCGCCCCGCGGCCAGCAGGAGCCCCCAGACCGACTTGCTCTCGTCCATGATCCGAATGGTATCCGGTCGTCGCCGGACGTCAGACGTCTTCGGGTATCTCGACCTTCGGAAGTGCTCGCTCCAGACGCTTCGTCGCTTCCTCCTCGGAGATATCGAGGGAGAACTGCAGTTCGCTGATGATGATCAATCGGGCTTTGGCCAACATCCGTTTCAGCGCCGGCGAGATCCCTTTGATCTTCTGGGCGTAATCCAGATCGCGGATTACCTCGGCAACCTGGAAGATGTCACCACTGTTGATCTTCTCGGTGAGCACTTTGTACCAGCGACTCCAGTTGGATCCCGCCTCCTGCGGTTCACCGCGGAGTACCTGGAAGACCTGGCGAGATTTCGACTTCGAGATCACTGGACGGACGCCACGTTCCATGGCCGATGCCGCAGGAACCCTGACGATGAGTTGATCGGTCGCGATCTCGAGGACGTAGAAGTCCTGCTTCTCGTCCTTGAACTCGAGTTTCTCCTTGCGGACGATCGTGGCCGCACCATGGTGTGGGTAGACGACCTTGTCGCCAACGGAGAACGGGTCGGCGTTCAGTTTCGCCTTCCGACCGATCGGCGCGGCCGAAGAGGTTGTGGTCGCCGTCTTCTTGACCGGGGCTTTCTTCGCAGGAGCCTTCTTCGCCGCCGTCTTCTTGACCGGGGCTTTCTTCGCAGGAGCCTTCTTCACCGCCGTCTTCTTGACCGGGGC
>JAUVNV010000166.1 GCA_030599515.1 Acidimicrobiia bacterium | reverse complement strand
TGGATGGTCTGGACCTTGACGGCGTCGGCGTCGGTCTCGAGTCGCCGCTCGCGGGCCTCGGCTTCGTCGGCACTGCGTTCCTTTCCTGCATCGCGGACCGCCTCTTCGAGCCAGGTGATCATCGATCCGAGGCGATGCTCCCTCCATGCGCCGTTCATCGCTTCGGCGATGTGGTTGATGTCGGTCATGAGACGCTCCCCGTCGGGGCGCCGGAGGACCCGTTCGACGAGCCCGGTCCTCCGGGCGAGGTCGGCGACGAGCGCCGAGATCCCGTCGGTCGAGAGCAGTTCGTTCCATCGGCGCATCTCCACCTGGAGTTCGATGGTGGCGTCGTCGTCAAGGGCGGCCACGACGGAGAGATCCTTTCCGACGAGAACGCCGGTGGCGGCGTACCGCACAGTCGAGGCCCGGTCGGGATGTTCGACGCCGAGGAGGAACCGTCGCCATTCGTCGGCGGCTTCGGTGACGAAGACGCTGCCCGATCTCGATGCGACCGATGGGACTCCCCTTCTGGCGAGTTCGGTTCGCACCATGTCGATCTGCTTGCGGGTGCGGCACAGCACCGCGACGTCGCCGGGTCCGATCGGTCGGCGTCCGTCCTCGTCGTCGATCTCGATCCCGGCGTGCAGCAGACGCACGGTTCCCGCTGCGACATCGGCGGCGACCATCTCCCGCGTGTTCGGGGTCCTGAACGCCTTGGATCCGGTCATGCGTCGGCTGATCGGCATCGCGGCACCGAATCGGCGGATCGTGAGCGGCGCTCCCGGCCCGTAGATGCGGGCATCCTCGTGGTCGGGTGCCGGGCGAACCCTCCGGTACTCGATGCGTTCGTCGCCGAACGTCACCCCATCGAAGACGGTGTCGAGCGCCGTGACGAGCGGCCCGTCGCTGCGCCAGTTGGTGAGCAGCGTCCGCTCGGTCCCTGCCCGGTCGACGCTCGACAGGTACGACTCGATATCGGCACCCCTAAACGCGTAGATCGACTGCTTCGGATCGCCGATGATGACGAGCCGGGTCTCGTCGAACACGGCGTTGATGACCTCCCACTGGATCGGGTCGGTGTCCTGGGATTCGTCGACGAGAGCGACGGCGAATCGCTCGGAGAGGATCTGTCGTGCGAAGGCGCCTATCTCCGGGTCTGCGAGGGCGTCACGGGCTTCGAGGAGGAACTGGTCGAATCCTGCGCTTCCGCCTGCGCGCAGCCGCCGGTCGATCTCTGCCCGTGCCGCGGCAGCGAGTTCGGCCCGGACCGCCGACTCCCCGGTGGTCGTGGTGGGATCGGGGACGATGTCTGCGTCGAGGTTGGTGGTCACGGCCTTGGCGATGTCGGTCAGCGCTCCGGCGCCGACGAGGTCGGTGGCGTCGTCTGCGAACCGGGCGACGATCAGGTCGGAGACGACCTGCGAGATGAGTTCTGTGTCGACGGCGATGGGTTCGAGGTCGGGTGAGATCCTGGCGTGGAAGCCAAGGTGGGCGAGGAGCCTGATGGCGAAGCCGTGGATCGTGTAGATCTGGGCCCGGTCGAACCGGATGATGGCCTCAGTGAGGCGCTCGATGCTGCGCTCCCTATCCGCGTCGTCGGCGTCGAGAAGGACCCGGATGTGGTCGTCGGCATTGGCAGCCTCAGCGTCACCGGAGAGGGTGCGGAGCGTCTGGACGAGCCGGTCACGGATCCTCGCCTGGAGCTCGGCGGTGGCGGCGCGGGTGAACGTGACGACGAGAATCCGGTCGATGGGGATGCCGGCTTCGGCGACGAGCCGCGTGACCTGGGCGGCGATCGTGAACGTCTTGCCGGTGCCGGCGCTGGCCTCGATGACGCTGCGTCCCCCGGGGATCGGCTCGGCGGGGTTGAACGGCTTCACGGTGGTCACGCGCTCTCCTCGCTGCTCACGTCGAGGATCGGTGTCCACAGCCGACCGGCGTAGTCGGGGAACTCCGAGGAGGCGAGGTCCGATACGGTGGTGAGGTCGTTGAACAGCATCCGATGTGCGGGCTCTTCTCGTTCCCCGCCTTCGCCCTTCCAGTCGGGTTCCCACTTGTTCTTGGTCTCGGCGTTCCTCTTCTTCGGTTCGGCCGTCTCCCACACGAACGACGTCTCGGTGAAGATCGGCAGTGGGTCGACCATGCCTTCCCGGTACAGGTCGATGAGTTCGGCGAGACGCCGTTCCGCTTCGACGGATCGTTCCTCCGCGTTGTCTCCGAGCGGGCCGAGCGTCACGGCCAGCACGGTCTCGTTCTCGCCTTTGCCGACCAGGATTCCGTGCCACGCCCGGTCGGGGTCGAGGGCGGTGAGGAACACGACCTGGGCGTAGAGGGCGATGCGCCGTCCGGGTTTGCCGCGTGACGGCCCAACGTCGCAGATGAGCGCAGCCTCCGGGTCGGAGAGGACCGAGCCGGTGATCGCTTCCGCGCCGACGATCACGGTCCCCGTGATTGGGATGGCAGCCCCCGGGACACAACCTCGGTCGCCTGCGACCTTCTGGATGCGTTGAGCGAGGTCGAGGGCTTCGTCGAGGCTTCCCGTTGCGAGCTCTCCCGCGGGCACCGTGTCCGCGGCCCGTTCGTGGTCGATGAGCCGTTCGGCGTCGTAGCCGTGGCGGATACCGGTGAGTAGCCGGTCGGCGATCGACCACCGCTCGAGGCCGTTGAGCCCGGTGGGGAGCTCATCGTCGGGGAGATCACTCATGTCGGGGATGAACATCCCGAGGCTGTTGCGCAGGAAGGTCTTGGACGGTGCCTTGAGGTACGAGATGAGCCGGTGGAGGGTCGGGGTCTCGATGGTCACGGTGTCGAGGACGAGGGCTCCGGCAGCAGCGTCGTCGGGTTCCCTCTCGGAGAGGGCGACGGCTCCGGCGTGCTGGATCGGGTCGAAGCCCCACGGGCCGGGGACGCCGAGCTTCCCGTCGGCGAAGACCTTGGGGCTGAACGGCTGGAGCGGATGGTCGGTCCGGATCCCTTCGGCCGCGTCGTCGCCGATCATCGCTGCGATGGTCTCTTCGAGTTCGGCGACGGGGACCGCCGGCGGGTACTCGGCGTTGGTGAGCGGGTCCCGGCCCGTATACGTGATGACGAGGTGGTCGCCTGCGGCCATGACGGCGTCGAGGAGCAGCTGGCGGTCCTGGGCGGAGCGATCCGGGTCTCCGACGGCTTCGTCGTCGATGAGGAGGTCGTCGCCGTCGTTGCGAGACGAGCGGGGGAAGCGGTCGTGTTCCATGCCGAGGAGGCAGACGACCCGGTACGGGACGGATCGCATCGGGGCGAGCGTGCAGACGGTGACGTCGCCGGTGCGGTGGTGGAGGATCCCGGGTCGGTCCTCGGTCCACGGCGCGATGAGGACGGCCGCTTCGTCGAGGCCGATCACCGGGTCCGGGGCCCCGGCGGTCTCGGGTGGGAACGTCTCTTCGAGAAGGCGCTCGAGCTGGCCCCACTGCCACTCGTCGCCCCAGCGGGGTTCGGCCAGCAGTCGGACGGCGGTCGAGATCTTCTCCGCCCAGCGGGAGGCGGGATCGGGGGTACCGAGGAGCTCGGTGACGGCGGCGAGTCGTTCGACGAGCAGGGCGATCCATCCGGCGGCACCTGCGACCTGGCCCTCGACGTGGACGAGCGGTGCGATCTCACCCTCGATTCGGATCGGGTCGTCATCGAAGAAGACGCCGGTGAGCATCCGGTCGATACCCCTCCGCCACGTGTGTTCATCACGGCTCCCGGCTCCATTGCGTTTCCGATGACCACCGTCGAGACCCCACCGCACGTTGGCGTCGTCGATGAGATCCGCCATGTCGGATTCGGTGTCATCTCCGATCCCGAAGCGGCGTTGCACTTCGGGGAGACCGATGAGTTGGGTGACGGCGCCGGTGCCGAGCCTGGACGCGGCGAGACCCACAACGGTCCCGGCCAGCCTGATGAGGGGGTTGGTCCGTGTTGGTGCCCTGTCGGCGATCCGCACACGCAGATCGGGAATGCCGTCGTCTCCGCCGTTCGATGCCGGGAACGCCGCCTCGATGAGCGGTGCGTACGTCTCGAGGTCGGGCGTCATGATGACGATGTCGCGAGGTTCGAGCGCCGAGTCACCGGCGAGGATGTGGAGCACGGCGTCGCGCAGCACCTCGACCTGTCGCTGTGCGCCGTGACAGGCGTGGATCTGGATCGACCGGTCGTCCGGATCGGCCACCATCCCCGTCGGCTCCCGGTTCAGACGGATGTCGCTCTGCAACGTCCCCAGGACCGTCGCCGCTTGCGAAGCCCTGTCGATTTTCGGGGCTCCTTCCCTCCCCTCAGGGGAGGGTGTCAGCGCCGCCGGGAGCTGACGGGAGGGGTCAGACCGTTCCATCCAACTGAGACCTTCAACCCCCTCCGCCGCCTGCGGCGGCACCTCCCCGTGAGGGGGAGGAAGAACTCCATCATTGCTCCTTGCAAGGACGACCTGGAGGTCGCGGCTCTCCTGGGCCCAGGACCGCAGGAGTGGATGTATCGCCGCTCCCCGTGTCGGGTCGTCGCTGCGTCGCACGTGTTGAGTCGACCCGGGAATCGCCGCGACGAGCGGAGCCGTGTCGTGCCACAGCGCCGGCGACGGGTGGAGCACGAACAGGTGCACGTCCGTCACATCCCCGATCGCCTCGAACATGGCGAGGTCGACCGGGTTGAACGCCGTTGCACCGTAGATCGAGATGCGCTGCGGCAGGTCGATCCCGGCCGCCCCGGATCGCAGTGACGCGAGAGCACCGGGGAGCGTCTCGAAGAGCGGCGGCACCCCGATCTGGTCGTGAAGCAGTCGCCACAGCCGCGGCTGCCACGCCGTCGCCCCGGCGATCGGCTCGCCGTCAGGCCCGGTGTCGTCGCCACCGGTCCATGAGGCGACCATCCGCGGCCGGTAGCGGGCGTAGGAGGAGAAGAGGCGCCCTATCTTCTGCGCCGCCCGGAGCCGCTGCGCCCCGTCCGAAGCATCACCGTCCGGACCTTCGACGAATCGGACGATGAGCCACATCCAGTCGTCGTCGTGGTGCTCGTCGATGATCCGTTCGAGATGCGAAACGACGGCCCGGTCCGACCACGCCTCGAGCGACCCGGCGGTCGCAGGGATCTGCGACAAGACGTCGGTGACGAACCCGTGGGGGAACGGGAAGTCGATGTTGGCGGCGATACCGTCTCCGATGCTTCGCTCAGCCAGCGTCGAGGCGATCCGTTGCGTGAGCCACCGGTCGATCCCCCGGGTCGGAACGGCGATGACCTCCGCGACGACCGGATCGGGAAGAGGCGAAGCGATCACATCGCAGAGGGCGTCGACGAGCAGGTCAGGATGATCGGATCGATGAATCTGCAACCCCACAGCGGAGACGGTATCAGGATGTCGCGGTGAGGTTCCCGCAATTGACCCTGGACCTCACGAACCGGCCGGGGTACGTTTGGAGCAAGGAGTCGGTCGAGTCACCGGCCACGGGGCCGGTGACTGTTCGGCTCCATCGACCGATCGAGTCGAGAGGAGGCAACATGAACCCTGAGCGGTCCGACCCTTCGGAGGCACCGAAGCGCGGCATTGCACGGTTCTTGCGGGGTGAGATAGCAGATCGGTTCCTGGGCGGCGTCGCGTTCTCTGCCGCGGCGATGCCCATCACTCGCGAGATGAACCACGGACGAGGTGAGATCACCCGCGATCTGGTATTCGGAAGGGAGCAGATCACCGCCATCACCGAGACGATCCCGGGCTTCACGGTAACGATGCCGGCCTTCACAGATACGATTCCCGAATTCACCGGCAATTTCGGTCGCTTCATCACGGCTCGGATCACAGAAGTGACTGCCGTCACGCCGACGGTCACTCCCACGCCCGACTTGCATCCCTAGATGACGTTCCCCTCCGGGTAGGACGGTCGAAGCGATGCTCACCGACGACGAGGTGGTGGAGTACCTGCGCGAGCGGGCGCTGATCCATCCGGGAGC
>JAUVNV010000122.1 GCA_030599515.1 Acidimicrobiia bacterium | reverse complement strand
GGCAGGTTCCATGGCTCGAACATACAGTAAACCCCAGTTGACATCAATAGGTATGAATTAGTACTGAGTAGTGAGTAGTCAGATCCGAGAGCGGGTGACCCCGGGATACGGAGTACGGGATACGGGGGCTACCGACTACCGCCGGCGGAGCCGGCCGCTCATCCCCCGATGTAGGACATCTCCACCTTGGGAAGCCCAAGGGAGACACCGGTCCGCTGTTCGCTGTAGCGGTCGGAGCGGTCGTTCCATACCCCGGTGATGATCTCGACGAGATCCTCGTCGGTCGCTCCTGATCGCATGGGACCCCGTAGATCGGTTCCCCGTGTCGCGAACAGGCACGTGTAGATCGAGCCGTCAGCCGAGAGTCGGAGCCGTGTGCATTCGCCGCAGAACGGCTTCGACACGGACGCGATCACGCCGATCTCACCCTGCCCGTCGCGATACCGCCACCGGCTCACAACCTCACCACGGTAGTTCGGATCAATCGAATCCAACGGCCACTCGCTTGCGATGGTCGCAACGATCTCGTCTGCGGTGACGACGTCCCTCATCTTCCAGCCATTCGATGATCCGACGTCCATGTACTCGATGAACCGCACGATGTGACCCGTCCCACGAAACGCCCCGGCAATGTCGACGAGGGCGTCGTCGTTGAGGCCTCTCCTGACGACGGTGTTGATCTTGATCGGTGTGAGGCCTGCGTCTTTTGCCGCGTCGATTCCTTCGAGGACGCGGGCGACCGGGAAGTCCACGTCGGCGGCCCCTCGGAAGCTGGCGTCGTCGACGGCGTCGAGGCTCACCGTGACCCGGTCGAGGCCGGCATCGGCGAGTGCTCGGGCGTGACGGGCGAGGGTGCTTCCGTTCGTCGTCATTGCGACATCCGAGATGCCGTCCACGGAGGCGACTTTGGCGACAAGTTCGTCGAGATCGTGGCGCAACAGTGGCTCACCACCGGTGAGTCGCACTTTCGCAACGCCGAGACCTGCGAACACGTGGACCAGGCGCTCGATCTCCTCGAACGTCAGGATCTCGTCGCGAGGGAGGTACACATGGCTCCGGTCGTACACGTCACGGGGCATGCAGTACGCACAGCGGAAGTTGCAGCGATCCGTGACGGATACGCGCAGGTCGTGCAGTGGCCTTCCAAGAGCATCTTCAAGCATCACTCAGAGGCTACCGAACACTCGGCGCTGCGGGTCAACGGGCGAGGTCGAGGAACTCGTTCCTGGTTCGCGAGTCCTCCTTGAACGTTCCGCGCATCGCGCTCGTGATCATGGCACTCTCCTGCTTCTGAACACCGCGCATCATCATGCAGAGATGCCGGCCCTCCATGACGACGGCGACCCCGTGCGGGTCGAGGATGTCGGTCAAAGCGTCGGCGATCTGGTTCGTCAACCGTTCCTGAACCTGGAGTCGGCGGGCGAACACGTCGACGATGCGTGCGATCTTCGACAATCCGATGATCTTGCCCTTCGGAAGATACGCGACCGCTGCTTTCCCGAAGAACGGGAGCATGTGATGCTCGCACATCGAGTAGAACTCGACGTCCTTGACGAGGACCATCTCATCGGCGCCCTCGGCGTCGAACACGGCGTTGTTCACGACTTCTTCGAGGGAGGTCGAATAGCCGCTCGTGAGGAAATCCATAGCCTTCGCCACTCGCAGCGGCGTGCGCACGAGGCCCTCGCGCTCCGGATCCTCTCCGATTTCCACGAGTTGTTGGCGGACGAGGCTCTCGAGCTTCGGGGCGTACACGTCGACGACATCGTCGAAGTCCTCTGGTGCCCGGGGTGAGTATGGGGTACTGAGTTGAATCGCCATGACGGGACGAACCTCCCCTTCGCCGATTTGTTCCGCGATCTCCGAAGCCGTCCGGCCGCTGGAGGGGTGGACCCACTCGGGAGCGATCTCCGCGATCGGGATCGCGATATGGGCGGCCGTCTCTACCATCGGATCGGGAAGCACCCAGCCGTCGATGTCGAGGACGACGTCTCCGTAGTAGGCGATATCGAGATCGATCCGCCTCGGGGCGTTCGCGTCATCGCTTCGTTCCCGCCCCAACTCGGCCTCGATCGACCGCAGCGCCTTGCGCAACTCGACCGGCTCCAACTCCGTGCAGACGTAGACGGCCGCGTTGAAGAAATCGGGCGCGTCTTCGGGGCCTCCAACCGAAGGGCTTTCGTAGAACCGGCTCACTCGTTCAACCGTTATGAAGGCGGCCCGTCGGAGCATCCGGATCGCTTCGGGAAGGTTGCGCTCCTTCTCGATGTTCGATCCGATCGCCACGATCGCATGAGCCGTGCCTTCACGCATCGCCGTTGCCCCCAGTTCGTGTTCGGTAGATCGTGATTCCGACCGATCGGGCGTGTCGCAACGCACCCGGCTTCTCGACCGTCAATTCGACAGCGTCGATTCGTTCGTTCGCATCCAGACAGATCTCGGCGAGTTCGGCAACGAGCCGCTCGACGAGCATGGGCTCGCCCTGCTCGACGAAGGCGATGAGCTGCTTCGTGATCGTCCGGTAGTTGACGGCGTCGTCGATGTCATCGCTTGCTGCTGCGGTCCGCGTGTCCGTCCACAGCGTGGCGTTGACGAGAATGTCCTGCCGGTTGATCCGCTCGTCAGGGTTGATCCCCAGAATCCCCGAGATAGCTAGATCCTTGATTCGGATCTCGTCGAGGTTCTTGTGTCTTGTGTCTTGTGTCTTGTATCTCATGTCAGATGGCCCCCACCGTCGACCCGCACGATCTCGCCGGTGACGAAGTCGTTCTCCAGCAGCGAGAGGATGGTCGCCACGACCGGTCCCGTCCCGCCGACCCGGGCGAGGGGGAGGTCGGCCGCGAGTCTCGAGGCGTAGTCATCGTCCTCGTGGGGTGGCGGGAGGATCACTCCCAAAGCCACGGCATTGACCCTGATGCGCGGTGCGAGTTGCAGCGCCGCCGTCTTGGTGAACGTGTCGATTCCGCCCTTTGCCACGACGTAGCTGAAGTGCTCCCGGTAGGGGGTCTGGGTCCGGACGTCCGTGATGTTCACGACGGCACCATCGAGGTCTTCGGGGAGGGCAGCCGCGAACGCCTGGGTCGCGAAGACCGGGGATGCCAGTGTCAAATCGAGCGTCGCCCTCCAGGCGTCAACGCTGACGTCCGCAATTGTGTCGGAGGGGAACCCGGACGCGCTGTTGACGAGAATCGAGGGTTGCCCGAGGGACTGCTGCGTAAGGTCGACAAGAGCGGCTGCGTTCACTGGATCCGAGAGATCGACCGACCCTACGGCGGCTCGGACGCCCAGGTTCCGAGCCTCTTCGGCGGTTCGTTCGGCGGGGTCGGCAGACCGGTTGTAGTGGATGAACACGTCGACGCCGGATCGGGCGAGGCCGAGCGCGATCGCACGACCGACGCGAACGCCGCCTCCGGTCACGATCCCGACTCTTCCCCGCAACTCCATGGTGGTGAGCGTAACCAACCAGCGACCGTTCGCCTTCCCGGTTCGTGCCTATCCGCTGCCTTGCTCCGTGACCGCCTATCCTGGCCGCCGTGAGCAAAGAAGACCCGAAACACGGACGTTGGATCCTGCCGGTCGTCATCGCTGCGCTGATCGGATTCACGTATCTGTTCGTCACGGCGTTGCCTCCGGCGGAGATCCCCGTCGGGACCACAACAACGGTCGCCGCGTCGGAGACCACCACCTCGGTTCCCGACATCACCACGACAACTACGCTCCCTGCGGACATCGCGGCCTTCCTCCGCCTCGTCGACGGGTACGAATCCACGGCGAATTCGATCGCGAACGACATCGACGACGCGAACACCGCGTGGGAGAACAGGGAGGACGACGTACCGTCGTTCGACGACACACTGGCGGCTCTCGAGGCCGCGAAGGCCGAAGCGCAGTCGCTGAGCGACTCCGTCGCCGCAACGAACGCGCCCGACATATACGCCGCCGTCTGGCCGGGGTCGGTAACAGCAGCAGCCACGTTGCCGCCCGGAGTCGATGCGGTCATCGCGGGCCTCCGGGCCCCCGACGACGGTACAGCCCGTCGCGAGGCCGTCGACGCCTACGAGACGCTCACCACCGAGTTCCTCGGGAGCCTCAACGAGGTGAGGGCAGCCACTCCGTAGGCACTGAGCGAATGCCCCTAGCGGTCGGTGCGGCCTTGCAGGACAATCGGTGCAGCGAGATGAGACCTGCCGGGCATGTACGCATGTTCGGTTGCTTGGAGGCGCCGTGGAGGGAGAGGCCCAATTCAGGGCACTGTACGAGCACCATCAACCCGACGTGCTCGCCTACTTCCTGCGTCGTCTGGACCGTGACGACGCCATCGAGTCCGCCGCCGACGTCTTCCTGATCGTCTGGAAGCGCCGCTACGACGCGCCGCCCGAACCCGAGACCCGGTTGTGGATCTTCGGCGTCGCTCGAAACGTGCTGCGCAACCGGCAGCGCACCCATCGGCGACTCAGTCGACTCGGGGCGCGGCTCGCAACCGTGTCGTGGTCGGAACCTGATCCGCTGCCGGAGACCGTGGTCGTGCGCCGCGAAGAGGATCGAGAGATGCTCACTGCCCTCGATCGGCTCCGACCGCAGGACCGTGAGATCGTGACACTCCGGCTGTGGGAGGAGATGGCTTCAGCGACATCGGGGAGATGCTGGGGTGCTCCTCTCACGCCGCCGAGCAGCGATACGCGAAGGCCTTGAAGCGGCTTCGGAGCGAGTGTCGGCGGACCGGACATGTATCGGTGAGCGGGACGACCAAGGTCCTGCAGCGACGGGAGCACAACCGTGAAGAGTGACGACGTGACCCGACTCGAGGCAGCGGTGCGCAGCGCCAATCCGGTGCCGCACACCGTCGATCTCCTCGACTCGTCCGAGTCCGCTGCGGTCGCGCTCCTCGTCCGGAACGGGAGGGAACCAATGACCTCTACACCTGCTCCTCAACAACTCCAGCACGCTCGAACCGAATGGCGGCGGGCGTGGGCCTTCGCAGCGGCATTCGTCATGGTCCTCGTCGGCATCGGAGCCGCCACGCTTCTCCTTCGCGGCGGTGACGACAGTTCGTTCGCCGAGCAACCGGATGGAGCGCCGATCGAGGGCGCGGTTCAGATGGGCCCGGTAACGTGGATGAAGGTCGACACGGGCGACACCTGGATCCCGCAGATCGCCGCGTTCGGTGAAGGGTTCGTGGGCGCGCGCCACCAGACCAGTGATTCGGGCGCCGTACTCGGCGAGATCGTCACGTCCCCCGACGGCGTCATCTGGACGCCGATCGCCGACAATCCACTCGGCGATGACGAGAAGGTCTTCTGGAGAGACGGTGGGGTGTGGGGCGCGGTCGGCGAGGTGGTGGGGGTGACCGGTCCGAGTACCTTCGAGATCCTCTTCATCCGCAGCGATGGATCCTCGGTCCGCTCCGATCCCGCGACCGAAGCTGGACTCCCCCCGGGCGAGAAAGTCGTCAGAGGGATTGCAGGCGGCGACGCCGGTCTGATCGTCGCCTACCACCTGCCGGAGATAGAGCCTCCCGGAAGCGAGATCATCCTCTCGAGCACGGATGGCGCAACGTGGCAAGAGATCGATAAGCCGGAGGGACTCATCTTCGCACGCTCGCTCACCGGCACCCCCTTCGGGTACCTCATGAGCGCCGAGGCAGATCTGGCAGAGCGATCCAATCCGGGAATCCTGACCTGGCTCTCTTCCGAAGGAAGGACTTGGGAGGAGGTCATCGTGACTGACGCCTACCTCGCGGACATCGGGACAACCGCGAGTTGGAACGACGGTGTCGTCACTCTTGGCGTCACATACGACCACGCGACCGAGACCGGCAGCTACCAGATCTATCGATCGGTGAACGCGAAGGACTGGACCGAGATGGACATGACGCCGTTCCAGGGGCTCTCCCCGATCGGTCTCTCCGGCACGGATCGTGGACTGCTGGCCTTGGTCGATGACGGCGGCGTTGTCTCCGTCATGTTCAGCGCCGATGGCGAGGCGTGGATCTCCATGGGTGCAGACGAGATCTTCGGTTCGGCCGACGTGGATCTGAGCGGCATTGCTACCGGACCTGATCGCTTCGTCGTCTCAACGGCATCCTTCGGGTCCGACTTCGCCGACGGGAATCGAGAGGCCGATCTCTGGGTCGGCGTCGTGGAAAGGGCCGAATCCACTCCGTAGCCGGGGTTGCGCCGGCATCGAAGGGCGGTGCCGCCATCGGGGGCATCCCTGATGGCGGTTCTCGACCCGGTGGACATGTATGGGAGAAGGGGATGTATGGAAGAAGGGAAGGAGAGAACCATGCAGAACGCACACCATTCCTCTGAGATCGGAACCACCGACGGGTCCGTACTCCGCACGGGATTCGGATGGGCCCTCGGCGCCATCGCGGTGCTCCTGACGCTGTTCGCCGCCTGGGGTTCCGTCGACCTCGCGACACACGACTACATCGGCGGCGAGGTCGCCATCGTCCAAGCACTCATCGGTACAACCATCGTGTTGGCCACCATGGCGTGGGTCGGAGCGATCGCACTGATCAAGTCGGGTCGCGACCGCTCGCGTCACTCGAGCCTGCTGAGCATCGGGCTCGTGGTCGCAATCTTGGGCGCGATCGCCGTGTCCGCGTTGCCGGTGCATTCGCTGTGGGCGGTGCCGCTCGGAGTTATCGGCGTCGGGCTGGTCATGTCCGTGGTCGGCGCCATCCGGATGTGACCCAGGATCCATGACAAGCGGGCTGCCCGGTGCGTCCCGACTCCGCCCGCTCCAGGCATCGGAGATTTCCAACCGTGCTCAAGACACGGTGCCGGGGGGGACGATCCACTCGGTTGACTGCCCGGTGACATCCGCAATGACTTCGAAGTCGTGGTCGTAGTGGAGAACAACGAGGTCGGCGGCCTCTGCCGCGGCGGCGATAAGCAGATCCGCGATCTTCGCTCCCCGTTGTTGGCTTCGATCTGCCAGCGCGTCCTGCACCTCGGCAGCTCGATCGAGTACCGCCTGGTCCATCAGAACGAAAGGCCACGCTGAACGAAGGATCCGCATGGAGCGGTGTGACGAGGGGTTCCTGGAAGAGAACCCGGCTTCGAGGTCAGTCGGCGTGCAACGCGCAACGAGCCCGGCCTCGAGGAGCGGCCCCAGCCGGACGGCGATCGTCGGCTCTGACAACCGTGCGAGCGCCGAGGTATCGCCCAGGTAGTAGGGGCTCAGCCCCACGCGGTCTGGCGCTCTTCGGGATCGGCAAGTTCGGCAAGGTCCACACCCCGCTCCTCGAGAAGAGCCCGCCGCCTCTCTTCGAGAGCGAGGACTTCATCGAAGGCGGCGTCGACGGTCGCCTTCAACGTCGTCGTATCCAGAAGGTCGCGCACGGCGCCGAGCTTCGCATCGTTGACATCGATCAATCGCTTGGTCATTCCCCCAGGATATCCATTCCACAGAGAATAGATACCCCCCGTTTGGGGGTGGTTCGCGGTTGGTGGAGGGATCGATGAACCGATCCCTCCACCCTTTCTTGTGACGCTACGGAGTCCACAGCCACTGGTATGGGAGACCCT
>JAUVNV010000157.1 GCA_030599515.1 Acidimicrobiia bacterium | reverse complement strand
CCTGAGCTTTAGCCCTTCCCCCGTAGTCGGTTGTGGGGGTTGTGGCTCGCAGCTCGTAGCTACTCCACAATCTCGCCGCCCCGCGAACGGGGTTCGGCTGCCCGTGCGGGGGCGGCTCCCGCCGGAGCAGCCGCCACCGCGTCCTCCGCTTCGGACCGGGTTGGGAAGTAGGCGAACATCGCTGCGCCGCTCCCCGTCATCATCACCGGGACGCCCCACCGGGAAGAGAGTTCGGCTCTCCACTCGTCGACGGCCTGGTCGATGGCAACGGCGGCCGGGTACAGGTCGTTGGCGAGGGGCGCGTAGTCGCGCAAGGCGGGTGGCAGATCGTTGGCGCCGATCTCCGGGCCCCGCGGACCGTCGAGCCCGTCCCACGACCGGTACACCGAAGCGGTGTCGAGTGTGATCGGCGGTACCACGACGGCGAGAGCGAAGCCCGATGCGTCGGGCTGCGGTGACACGAACTCTCCGCGACCCGTAACGATCGCGGTCCCTCCGACGACGGCGAACGGGACGTCGGAACCGAGATCGACGGCGATCCTACGCACGTCGTCGAAGGACACGGAGAAGCGTCGGGCCGCCAGGTTGAGCGCCGCGGCGGCATCCGCGCTTCCACCGCCGAGACCTGCGGGGGACGGGATCCGCTTGGTTAAAACGACGCGAAGGGGCCGGGCGCCGTGGCCGGCATCCCGGGCGGCCGCGACTGCTCTCCACGCGAGATTGGTCTCGTCCTCAGGCGCACCCCCACACGGAACCTCCATGGCGTCGTCGTCGGCGTCTTCGACGGTGATGTCATCACACCAGTCGATGGATTGGAAGACACCCCGTAGCGGGTGGTATCCGTCGGCGTCTCGCGATCGGATCCGGAGTCCGAGGTTGACTTTGGCATAGGCACTTGTCCTCACCGATCCACCTCTGTCGCGATCGTCACGAAGTCGCCGGGTGAGATCTCCTCGGGTCGAGAGGTTGGATCGATTCCACATCGCTCGAGTACTTGAACGGGATCGGGAACGATGCCGGCGAGGCTCCGCCGGAGCATCTTCCTGCGCTGTCCGAAAGCTGCCGTCGCTATCTCGATCGCCCGCTCTGCCTGGTCCGGTGCAGGATGACGCACGAGTTCGACGGCGGTCGAATCAACCGAGGGAGTCGGGTAGAAGACGCCCGGCGGCGCGGTGAACACCACCGAACCCGAAGCGTGAAGCGTCGTCACGACTGAGGGAATCCCGTAGCTGCGCGATCCAGGGTCGGCGAGGAGACGGTCGGCGACCTCGCGCTGCACCATGATCACGAACCGTTCGATCTCGGGAGCGTGCCTCAACGCATCGAGAACGATCCCGGTGCCGACGTTGTACGGGAGGTTGGCCACGAGAGACCACGGGCCGTCGGCGAGATCGGCGTGTAGGTCGACCCGACCGGCGTCTTCGTGCCGAATCTCGACGTTGGCCAGGCTACCGACGGAGTCCTCGAGAACCCGCACGAGTCCGGCATCGATCTCGTAGACGACCACGCGTGCACCGGTCGCGGCGAGCGCCCCGGTGAGCGTGCCGGTCCCTCCACCGATCTCCACGACCCGTGAACCGGATGAGACGTTCGCGAGTCGCACGATTCGTCGGATCACATTCGGATCGATGAGGAAGTTCTGACCGTACGACTGATTCGGGCGGAGGCCGTACTCGGTGAGGAGATCCCGGATCGTTGCCTTCCCTTGCGGGCCCGGTTCATCCATGCGGTGTTCCGAAGACACGGGCCGAGTTCTCGGAGGTGGTACGGGCGACGTCGTCGGCGGGCATATCCCAGATCTCGGCGAGAGCGATGCCGTTCAGGATCGACCACTCCGGCCTGTTGATCTCACTCCGGTGTGGTTCGGGTGTCAGGTACGGTGTGTCGGTCTCGACGAGCGTGCGCTCCGGTGGTGCTTCTGCGGCGCCGAGTCGCACCGTGTCCCCCGTGGCATAGGTGACCGGTCCGGCGAACGAGAACGTTGCACCGAGTTCCCGGAACCGTTTCGTCCATCGAGGGCCACCCGTCCAACAGTGAAGGACCGCTTTCTCCCCGAGGTCCGCCTCACCGAGGATCTCGTAGACGTCCGCGAACGAGTCCCTGGTGTGGACGATCACCGGTTTGCCCAGGTCGGAGGCGAGCTGAACCTGGTCGCGGAATGCCCGTTGCTGGTCGTCGCGGGGCGACAGGTTGCGGTAGTAGTCGAGGCCTACCTCGCCGATGGCGGCGGCCTCGATGGCGAGCGCCGAGATTCTCGCCTGTTCCTCGTCCCACCGCTCGGCGTCATGGGGGTGCAGGCCTGTCGCCCACAGCACCCTGTCGGGCCGCTCTGTGGCGAGTCGGCGCGCCTGGAGGCTCGTCTCGACGTCCACACCGGGAACGAGCATCCACTCGACACCCGCGGCAACGGCCCGATCGACCGCACCCGGTGGATCGTCGAGCATGAAGACGTGGCAGTGGCTGTCGACCCAGGTCGTCATCGGCACCTCATTTGTCGTCGGCGAACGGCTCCATCTTGGCGTACATCGGCCCGAGTTCACCGAGCCGGGTACCGGCCGGGACCGCCGGACGATCCCACGACGGGCCGTGTTCTCCCATCGGCACAGAGCAGGCTTCGAGGAGCCTCACCGTTGTGAACGGCAGGTACGGGTAGAGGGCGACCGCGATCCCGGTGATGGCATCGATGGCCACACCGAGTGTCGTCCCCGTTCGTGCCGTGTCCGTCTTCGCCGTCCTCCACGGTTCGCGTTCGTTGAGATATGCGTTGACGGTCTGTGCGCCCGCCATGGCCCGCTGGAGCCCGGCACGGAGCTTCACGTCGGAGATCATTTCGCCGACCTCAGCCAGGATCTCATCGATCGATGCGATCAGTGCGTCATCCTGCTCATCGAGACCGACCTGTTCCTGTGTGATGCCGTCGAAGTAGCGCCCGGTCATCGCAACCACCCGGTTCACGAGATTCCCCCAGGTTGCGACGAGTTCGTCGTTCACCCGACCGATCAGGTTCTCGTCCGAGATGTCGGTGTCGTTGCTCTCAGGGAAGTTGATGGCGACCGCATACCGGAGGGCGTCCGGTTCGAAGTGGTCGATGTACCATGAGATCGAGCGGCCGACGCCGCGGCTGGCCGAACCCTTCTCGCCTTTGAACGTGATGAACTGATTTGCCGGCACGTCGGTCGGCAGGTTGAGGCCGCCGTATCCGAGGAGCAGGGCGGGCCAGTAAATGGCGTGGAAGGGGACGTTGTCTTTGCCGATGAAGTAGTAGCTCTCGGCGTCGGGGTCTTCCCACCAGGCCTTCCACGCATCCGGCTCGCCGCGCAGCCGCGCCCATTCCTTGGAAGCCGACAAGTACCCCATGACCGCTTCCCACCAGACGTAGATCGACTTGCCTTCGCCCAGGTCGTCGACGGGGAGCGGGATTCCCCACGCGAGGTCCCGCGTGAACGCACGATCGTGCAGCCCGTCTTCGACCATGCCAATGGCGAAGTTGATAACGTGGGGTCGCCAGCCTTCGCGGGTATTGAGCCACTCGAGCAGCGGTTCCTGGAACGCGGAGAGCTTCCAATAATAGTGCTCCGTCTCACGCAGGACCGGTGTGGTTGCCGAAAGCTTCGAACGGGGATCGACGAGGTCGATCGGGTCGAGCGTCCTGCCGCAGTTGTCGCACTGGTCGCCGCGAGCGTCGAGATACCCACAGTGGGGACAGGTTCCTTCCACGTAGCGGTCGGGGAGGAACCGATCGACTTCGGTGTCGTAGAACTGTTCAGTCGTCTTGCGGTACATGTACCCGTTGTCGAACAGATGCATGAAGAAGTCCTGGGCGACTTCGTAGTGCATGTCGGTGCCGGTGGTCGTATACAGATCGTACGTGAAGCCGAGATCCTTCCAGTTCTGCTCGATCTCGGGGTGGTAGCGATCGATGATCTCGGCCGGGCTGACGCCCTCTTCGTCGGCGCGCACGGTGATCGGCGTCCCATGCACGTCGCTGCCTGAGACCATCAGGACCCGATCGCCGACGGCGCGGTGGTAGCGGGCGAAGATATCCGGTGGCAGGTAGGCGCCGCCGAGATGACCAAGGTGTCGGGACCCGCTGGCGTACGGCCATGCCACGGCAACGAGGATGTGCTTGGGTTTGTTCGTGTCAGTCACGGTCGTGCGATGGTAGTGCCGCGTCCCGAATTGGGGTTCGAAGCGAACGGCTGAGCGACCTGAACGAACCGGTACACTCGGCAGCGGATGGCCGATTGGCCCCCGCTGTCGATGGAGGTTCGCCGTTGGATACCGTGATGGTTCGTAAGATCGATGACCTCGGTCGCATCGTTGTGCCCGCCGAGACGCGTCGCCTGTTCAACATCCACGAGGGCGACGAACTCGAGATCGGTGTCGAGAACGATGCCATCGTGATCCGCAAGCTCGAAGCGAGTTGTGTGTTCTGCGGCTCCACCGAATCTGTTGCTGCCTTCAAAGGTCGCGGAGTGTGTGCGGAGTGTCGTCGCTCTCTGACCGCCGGGTAGCCGCTCTCTCCGCCAACGCCGCTTCGTAGAGCACCCGGCGAGATACCCCGGTCACTTCCGCTACGTCTCTCACCGCGTTCGACAGTCGCTCTCCGCCGGCCATGCGTTCGAAGACCGCATCGAGCGCCGCCGGCATGTCGGGCGGTGATTCGGGACAGGGCTCGATCACAAGCGTGAACTCCCCCCTGGGCTCGACATCGGCGGTCCAGTGATCGACGGCTTCTGCAAGGGTGCCCGTCCAGATCTCCTCGTGCATCTTCGTGATCTCTCTGGCGATCACGACCGTTCGATCATCACCTGCTGCAGTTGCGAGATCGGCGAGATCCTTGGTAACCCGGCTGGGGGCGGAGAACAACACAACCGGCCGCTCGTCCTGAGCGATACTCGCGATCCGGCGACCGCGTGCCTCTCCGCTCCGCGGCAGGAATCCCTCGAAGACGAACCGGTCCCCTCCGAAACCCGCCACGGCGATCGCCGAGGTGACGGCACTCGGGCCCGGCACGACGGAGATGGCGGCGCCGACGGAGCGTGCGGCGCGAACCGCCGCGACGCCCGGGTCCGAGACGGCCGGCATCCCGGCATCGCTGACGAGAGCGATCGTCTCCCCCCGTTCCAGCCGCGAACGGATCTCGACCGTTCTCTCACCTTCGTTTCCAAGGAAGAACGATCGCAGCTGCGCTGTGACCCCGAAACGCTCGAGGAGCTTCCCCGTTCGCCTTGTGTCCTCAGCAAACACCACGTCCGCAGCTGCCAGCGTCTGCCGCAGCCGTGGGGACGCGTCTTCGAGGTTCCCGATCGGGGTGGCGCAGATGATCAGACGTCCGGTCACGACACGGAGGATGGCAGAACCACCAGCCTCGTGCCCGTTTCCGGCCCCGGCGATCGGATCGGCAGCTCGAGAATCCATGCCCCGCGTGCGGGAGTGCGGCGACCCGCCATGAGGATGTCCTGGTGGACAACCACTCCTTCGATATCCAGGTGGACGATCCTGAGCGGTTCGCGAATCCCGTACCCATGCACCGACGACGATCGGATGAGCAAGCCATCGGTCTCTCTGCGCCTGACCCCAAGCAACCGATCGGCGAACGATGAAGCGACCACGACGGGCGGCGATCTCCACGAGCCGACGGCGAGAGTCACCGGCCCCCTCGGCCGGTACGGGCGCTCGCCTGGTACGCTCCCGGTCACTATGGCAAAGGCAAAACGACGCAAGCTTCGCGCACGCCGCAGCAAGGCGAACCACGGCCGCAAGCCGAACGCCGGCCGCGGCTGATCACGCCCCCCAGCCGTCTGCTGTTTCGACACCCCGATTCGGACCCGGTCGCTGACACGCGTCATGTGCTCACCGTACGGGCAGGGTCACCTACGGTCTAGGTGTCTGACAGAGGTAGTCGGTACTCGGTACTCGGTACTCGGTACTCGGTACTCGGTACTCGGCGGAGAGCCTGCTACACCCTCGACCGGATACCGGACACCGGATACCGGATACGATGAGCGAAGCGAGTTCAAATGCCGAGTTGCAGGCGAAGATCCTCACCTGCGGCCTTGTCCGTCGACACGATCCAGTAGAGG
>JAUVNV010000252.1 GCA_030599515.1 Acidimicrobiia bacterium | reverse complement strand
CGACGAACCACCAGCAATTGAGACCTCAAGTGTTCCGGCACTCCACTCATGACCCCACACCCCATTTCCGCCGGCATCAACATTGAAGTGTGCATTCTCGCCCGCCTGTGTGAGAGTCGGCATCGCGAACAGCGACGCGCCGACCATGGCGACCACGAGAAGCACCTTCAAACAGCTACGTGCGACGGCGCGATGGTCGAACAGACGAGTAGAGGGACGCGGTAGACGCGTGGTCAACATGACGGCATCCTTTCGGGGGTTGACCCAACAGGCCGCCCGTGCGAATTCCTCTTTGCAACGAAGATCCGGGCGCGCTCAACCTGCCGGGAGCCAGACGAAACAAGGCGAACCTCGCAGTTGGTGGACACGGCACAGCGATCGCCATTCGTCCCGCCCCTGTCGAAGGATGCCTCATGTACGAGTCAACGAGAGAACTCAGGTACCTGCCAGAGCCGAAAGGCCCTACCGTGCGGAAGTCGCTGAGCGACGAGCGAGACAAGAAGGGCGGCTCCTCGGAGCCACCCCTCCTGCATACCGAGTACCAGCAACCGACTGCACCCGGCGAGCCGGATCTATGGTCTACATCCTCTCGATCACCGCGTTGGCGAATTCGCTCGTCTTCACTTCGGTGGCGCCTTCCATGAGGCGGGCGAAGTCGTAGGTGACGATCTTGTCACCGATGGACGCTTCCATGCCCTTCACGATGAGATTCGCGGCTTCGTCCCAGCCCATGTAGCGAAGCATCATCTCTCCCGAGAGGGTGACGGACCCCGGGTTGACCTTGTCCATTCCGGTGTACTTCGGAGCGGTGCCGTGCGTCGCCTCGAACACCGCGTACCCCTTGACGTAGTTGATGTTCCCGCCGGGTGCGATCCCGATCCCGCCGACCTGCGCAGCGAGAGCATCAGAGATGAAGTCGCCATTGAGATTCATCGTTGCGATCACGTCGTACTCGGCGGGACGGGTCAGGATCTGCTGGAGGAACGCATCGGCGATGACGTCCTTCACCAGGATCTTGTCACCGGGGTCGCCATCGCAGTCGTCCCATCCGACGGCGACGTCGGAGAACTCATCCCGGACGACCTCGTAGCCCCAGGTGCGGAATGCACCCTCGGTGAACTTCATGATGTTGCCCTTGTGGACGAGCGTTACCGATGAGCGGTTGTTGTCCACCGCGTACTGCAGAGCAGCACGAACGAGGCGCTTCGTACCCGTCTCGGAGATCGGCTTGATACCGATGCCGCTGTCGGTGCGGATGTCCCAGCCGTAGGCGTCGGCCATGAAGGCGAGGAGCTTCGCCACGTCCTCGGAGCCGGCCTCGAGTTCTTTCCCGGCGTAGACGTCCTCGGTGTTCTCGCGGAAGATCACCATGTCGATGAGCTCAGGGCGCTTCACCGGTGACGGAACCCCCGCGTACCAACGCACCGGGCGGAGGCACACGTAAAGGTCGAGGATCTGGCGCAGCGCCACGTTCAGGCTGCGGATCCCACCGCCGACGGGCGTCGTGAGCGGACCCTTGATCCCGACGATGTGCTCCCGGAACGCATCCGTAGTCGCTTCCGGCAACCACTCGCCGGTCGCATCGAATGCCTTCTGGCCGGCAAGGACCTCTTCCCACTCGATCTTGCGCTCGCCGCCGTAGGCCTTCTCCACGGCAGCATCGAGGATCCGTACGGCCGCGGCCCAGATGTCCGGGCCGATTCCGTCACCCTCGATGAACGGGATGATCGGGTCGTTCGGCACGTTCAGCCCCGTGTCGGTCATCGTGATCATTGAACCCATGTCGTTGCACCTTTCGTGGGCGGTACGTCCCGCCGCTTCTCAGTTGTCCTTCGCTTCGGCCAGCGCCACCGTGTTGGCCAGCAACGTGGCGATCGTCATCGGGCCCACGCCGCCGGGTACCGGCGTTATCGCCCCCGCCACGTCGACGACGGCGTCGAAGTCGACGTCACCCACGAGACCGTCATCGGTCCGGTTGATTCCGACGTCGATGACCGTGGCGCCGGGCTTGACGAAGCGTTCATCGAACATCTTCGGTCGACCCACAGCTGCCACCAGGATATCGGCCTCGTGACACACCCCGGCCAGGTCGGGAGTTCGTGAATGAGCCTGGATGACGGTGGCATCGACACCCTTCGCCCCGAGCAAAAGAGCCATGGGACGACCGACGAGGAACGATCGTCCCACGATCACGGCTGTTGTGCCGGCCGTCTCGATCCCGTAGTGGCCGAGGATGCGCATGATGCCTCCCGGTGTCGCCGGGAGCGGTCCCGGGCGGGAAAGCACAAGCTGGCCGAGGTTGAAGGGGTGGAGACCGTCGGCGTCTTTGCGCGGGTCCACCTTCTCGACCGCCGCCTCACCGTCGAGACCATCGGGCAGCGGCAACTGCACAATCATCCCGTCGACGCTGTCGTCCGCATTGAGTTCGGCAACAACGGCCTCGACGTCCCCCTGGGACGCCGACGCGGGGAGGTGCCGATCGAACGACAGGAAGCCCGCTGCTTCGGCGGCACGATGCTTGTTCCTGACATAGACCCTGGAGGCGGCGTCGTCGCCGACCAGCACGGTCGCCAGACCGACCGTGCGCCCTCTCCGGCTCATTGCCGCGACACGTTCGGCAACCTCGGCTCGCACCGCGGTCGACACGTCCCTGCCGGAAAGGATGATTGCGCTCAATGCCGGAAGTGCCTCTCTCCAGTGAACATGAGCGCGACGCCATGCCCGGTAGCGGACTCGATCACCTCGTCGTCCCGCATGGACCCACCGGGTTCCACGATGGCCACGACGCCTGCTTCGGCGAGCGTGTCGGGCCCGTCCCGGAAGGGGAAGAACGCATCGGATGCACACACCGCACCCCGAGCGCGACCCCCCGCCTTCGCGAGGGCTCGCTCAGCGGCACCGACCCTGCTCTGATCACCGGCGCCCACGCCGACCGCAGCACCGTCGTTGACGAGCACGATCGCGTTCGACTTCGTGTGGGCTGCGATCGCCCACGCCATCTCCATGTCCCGGAGTTCGGACGGTGATGGATCGCGAGTCTTGATCTCCCAAGCCGCCGCGTCCACCGCCACGACGTCTCGCTTCTGAACGAGGAATCCGTCGTCGATTGTCCTCATATCAAGATCGAAGGACGATGGTGGTGGAGCGATGAGGATTCTGAGGTTCTTTTTCCGTTCGAGGGCCATTCTCGCGTCGTCGGTGATCTCCGAAGCGATCACGACCTCAATGAAGTAGCGACCGATCGCCGACGCGGTATCGGCGTCGAGCGTTCCGTTGAGAGCGACGACGCTCCCGAACGCCGACAACGGATCGCAGTCCCAGGCACGCTCGAACGCCTCGATCATCGTGCCCCCGATCGCAGCGCCGCAGGCGTTCATGTGCTTGAGGAT
>JAUVNV010000191.1 GCA_030599515.1 Acidimicrobiia bacterium | reverse complement strand
GCGCATTGTTGTGTTTGAAGCCGAGGATGAGCATGAGGATGTCGTCGAAATCAACGGCCGATGCCTCCACCAGACGCTGCTGGTACAGGCGGTAGATGTCGGCGGCTTGCTCGTGGTAGAACCCTTCCCCACTGTCGGCGAACGTCTCGTAGTCGATGAGTTCGTTCTTCGCATTCGAGATGGTGACCCGAATCGACTTGGGCGGGAAGCGTTTGGGGTCGAGATCGAGGTCCCGGATGCACATGGTGACGAGTCGCACAGAATCGGCGTCGTCGTAAATCGAGAACGATGATCGGTAGCCGAGCGGTTCAATCTCTCTGCGGAGAATGCGGACGCACGCGCTGTGGAACGTCGAGACCCACATGCCGTCGGCGACCCCACCGACGAGGCTCGCCACTCGTTCTCTCATCTCGTTTGCGGCCTTGTTCGTGAACGTTATGGCCAGAATCGAGTACGGCGAGACACCCATGTCTCGGATCAGGTGGGCGATGCGATAGGTGAGGACGCGAGTTTTCCCCGACCCTGCGCCGGCCACCACCAGAACCGGCCCCTCGGTGGCAGCCACGGCATGGCGCTGCGAAGGGTTGAGATCACGAAGAAGAGGGGAATCGGGCATGGGTGCGCGAGTGTACCGGACCGCCGTACCCGAATTACACGGATGTGAGCAGAGAGTGGTACTCGGTACTCGGTACTCGGTAGAGAGTCTGCTACACCCTGGACCGGATACCCGATACCCGATACCCGATACCGGATACCCGATACCGGATACCGGATACGCCGCCGAAGGCGGCTACGCCGTGTTCTCTCTGGCCCGGCGGATTCCGATCAACTCTCTGAGCTTCTCCGCCAGGCCGCCCTCGCGAAAGTCGGCCTTGCCGAAGAACGCATCGACACCGGCCTCACGAGCGCGGTCCACGTCTTCACCCTCGGCGACACCTGAGAGCATCACCATCGGGATGTCGCCGTGGCGTTGTCGCACCATGTGCGCCAGCGCCACGCCATCAGCACGAGGCATCGAGAAGTCGACAACGATCGCGTCGAAGGAACCGGAGTGAAGAGCCCCGAGCGCATCGGCGACGCTTGCCGCAACCGATGTATTGAATCCGCTCGTTGCCAGCGCGGAAGAGACAACCTGCTGAACGCCGCGCGAGTCGTCGACGATCAAGACGTGCGCCGGGGAGAACGCCGGGGCATTGGAACTGACTTCGTGTTGCCGCTCGACCAAGCGTGTCGTGTCCACCAACAAAACGACCTCGTCTCCGCCGAGCAGTGCCGCACCGGTTACGGCGTCGACATCGGCAAGAACGGCACCGAGTTCCTTGGCCGCGACCCGTCGTGTCCCGACTACGGCTTCGACACCAAGGGCGATCGAACCGGCAGCGTTCGTCGCAACCACGATCGACGTGGGAACTCCCTCGGGTGCCACGCCCATCAGATCACCGAACGATGCGAATGGCATGTCACCGTCGCTGCGCTCGAGGATCGTCGCATGATCGGTAACGGCGATGGTCGCCAGATTCATCTCGATGACGTCTTGCACACCGGTTTCGGGGATTCCCCACATGATGCCGCCCGCCATCACGAGCACCGCTCTCTGCATCGCCTGGTGAAGCGGCACGACCATGGACACGGCCGTCTGCTTCCCCGGAACACTCTCGATCGTGAGCGAGCCGTTCATGGAGTCCACAGCCTCACGTACGGTTGCAAGACCAGCGCCGTCACCAGCGAGTTCGTCCGTCGCTTCCCTGGTAGAGAACCCCGATCGATAGAGGAGCGAACGCAGGGCCTCCGGCGACATCTCGGAGTTCGGTTCGAGGAGCTCCAACTTCAATCCCTCGTCCCGAATCGCGACCCAGTCGATGCCACGCCCGTCGTCGATGACCGACACCTCCAGATTGACATCCGTCTTCCGGGCTTCGACACGGATGACCCCGGTCCCGGACTTGCCGGCCCCAAGCCTCTCGTCGATGCCTTCGATGCCGTGCACTGCTGCGTTGACGACGAGTTGCCTGATGGAATCTCCGAGGCGATCCAACACCTGCCGATCGACGAAAACATCATCACCGACCAGTTCGATCCGGATCTCCTTCCCCGTCTTCCGACTCAGGTAGCGACCCAGCTGCGGGAGCGTATTCGTAACGTCCTGGAGCGGCACAGCGGCAAGGCCGAGCGCTCGCGACTCGATCCGTTCCGACGCCCGATCGATCGGATCGATGCCTTCCGCGATCTCTGAGATCCGTTCGGCGAAGAAAGGATCGGCCGCGGCAACATCCGATAGTTCTGCGAGTTGATCCTTGACCGACGCGATATCCATCCGAAGCGAGACGATGTGGTTCACGAGTCCATAGAGCTGCCCGGCGTTGATCGAGATCGCTTCTTCGGTCGCCCAGGTCTGCACGGCTCCCACGAGACCGCCCAGATCGGTCGATTCCATCGAGACCGGTGCAGCCGATCTCCCGTTCGACGGCAGTACGACAACTTCGCCGCTCTCGGAGGACACGTCCTCGTCCAGGCGATCATGTCGGATCATCCGGCCGTCGCCGTGGTCGGTCGCCCCATCGGAGCCGGACCCGGGGAACTCGATGACCGAACCGATCGTCTCGTCGGCGACCGCCTCTTCGTGGGCGCTCACCTCGCCTGAGATCGGTTCTTCTGAATCCGGGGGATCATGGGTGACCGATTCGGATGGGTCGACCTGCATCGATCGACGAAGGGTGGCGAACGCCTCCTGAGCCGACATGGGTGCCCCGGTCTCGCTCTCCGCATCGGGTGCGTCGTATTCGTTCTCTGCCTCAACGTCCCGTGCCTTGGCCTCCTCAACCGGCATCTCGGCCCGGGCTTCAGAGGGCATGTCGGAACGAATGACGGTTTCGTCGGCGATCGAGCGAACCTGAGGCACCGGAGGGGTCTGCGGAACGGAAGCGGGCGGCGGAGGGCTGGCGGAAAGAGGAGTGGCCGGTGGAGCAGCGGCCGACGTCGCTCTGGAATCGATGACCGGAGCGGGTGGTAGTTCTTCGGGGAGCGACCGTCCGTCGAGGAACCCATGAATGGCGTCCATGGCCTCGGCGAGCTCTGTGGGGTCATCAATTGCCCGCGGAATCGACGCACTGAGCGTCTCGAGGAACCGATCGAAGTCCGGTTCCGGCGTGAGATCTCCGTGCTGGATCCATCTCCAAAGCATTTCGAGCATGAGTCCGGCGGAAGCCACGTCGTCGTATCCCATGACCCGACCGGTGCCTTTGATGGTGTGGCCTTCTCGGAGTAGATCGCCGGCTTCCTGAGGTGTCATCGTTCCAGCGCGCAACGCTTGCGCTCCCTCGACGAGGCGAGCAGATCGCTCCGTGACCTCCGCGACGAACATCTGTTGCAACTCTGGGTCGTTGCTCCAACTCACATGGGTACCTCTGGCCGAGACGCGCTTCCGTGGTTGAGATATCGACCCGTCGAGGTTCGTGCTTGAGGGTTACGGCGGGAGAGCGGACAGCAGACAGCAGACAGCGAACAGCAACCAGCAAGACCAAGAAAGGACACCGACGACTGCGTTCGGGGCTGTCGGCTGTTTGCTGTCAGCTGTCAGCCGCTCACTCCCACTCGATCGTGGCGGGGGGTTTCGATGAGATGTCGTAGGCGACGCGATTGATCCCGGGGACTTCGTTGATCACTCGTGACGAGATCGCCGCTAGTACGTCGTACGGCAGCCGAGCCCAATCCGCGGTCATCGCGTCGTCGGATGTCACGGCGCGCACGATCAACGGATAGGCGTAGGTTCGATCGTCGCCCTGGACCCCGACCGTACGGATCGCGGGCAGCACGCCGAACGTCTGCCAAAGATCCCGGTGGAGCCCGGCTTTGTGGATCTCGTCGAGAACGATGGCGTCGGCATCGCGAAGGACATCAAGTCGCTCTCTGGTGATTTCTCCGATGATGCGCACAGCGAGCCCGGGTCCCGGGAACGGCTGACGCCACACGATCTCCTCGGGGAGGCCGAGCTCTTCGCCGACCGAACGAACCTCATCCTTGAAGAGGTCCCTCAGCGGCTCGATCAGCGAGAGCGTCATGTCGTCGGGAAGGCCGCCCACATTGTGATGGCTCTTGATCTTGGCGGCATCCTTGGTGCCCGACTCGATCACGTCGGGGTACAGGGTCCCCTGCACCAGGTACTTGGCATCCGAGACGTCGGCTGCCACCTCTTCGAACACCCGGATGAAGGTCTCGCCGATGATCTTGCGCTTCCGCTCCGGGTCGGTGACACCTTCGAGGGCGTCGAGGAACCGGTCTTCGGCCTTCACGTGGATGAGGTTCATGTTGAACGTACGGCGGAACGTTTCTTCGACCTGTTCGGCTTCTCCCTTGCGCATCAGACCGTGGTCGACGAACACGCAGACGAGTTGGTCGCCGATCGCCTTGTGGACGATGGCCGCCGCCACCGAGGAATCGACGCCGCCCGAGAGCCCGCAGATCACCGTGCCGTCTCCCACTTCCTCCCGAACGGCGGCAACGGATTGCTCGATGATCCCCACGTGTGTCCACGTCGGACGAGCCCGGCATGCCTCGTAGAGGAAGTGCTTGAGGATCTCCTGGCCCCGCGGTGTGTGGGCTACCTCGGGGTGGAACTGCACGCCGTAGAGTCCCCGGCCAGCGTCCTCCATCGCCGCGACCGGTGAGTCGCCGGTGGACGCCGTCACGATGAAACCGGGAGGGGGCGCGATCACCGCGTCGCGGTGGCTCATCCAAACGGGTTGTTCGATGGGAAGACCCGCGAACAGAACCGCGTCGGCGGTGACGGTGAGATCTGCAGGGCCATACTCCGCGACGTCGTTTCGCTCGACGGTGCCGCCCAGACCGTTCGCCAGGACCTGATGTCCGTAGCAGATGCCGAGTACCGGAATCCCGAGATCGAAGATCCCCTTGTCGATCCCATATGCCCCGGCCTCGTACACGGAGGCGGGGCCACCAGACAGGATGATCCCGATCGGTGCTCGGTCGGCGACCTCGTCGGCGGTGATGTCGCGCGGAACGATCTCAGAGAAG
>JAUVNV010000203.1 GCA_030599515.1 Acidimicrobiia bacterium | reverse complement strand
TGAGGGTCAAGCGATCGAACGGGTGTACGGGGCGATCCACACCGGTGATCCGACACCGGACCTCATCGCCATCAAGTATCTGGAAGCCCTCCAGGGCATCGCGGATGGCAAGGCCACGAAGCTCTTCTTGCCGATGGAGACTGCCGGAATCCTCGGATCCCTGGGAGCGATCGGCGAGATCTTCGCGGATAGGGGAATCGAGTAGCTGAGTAGCTGAGTCAGAAGGGGAGGCGAGCGACATGCGCTCTCCTCCCCTTCTGCGTTGTCGGTGGTCGGTAGTCGGTATTCGGTGAAGTGTCTCCTTCTGGCTATCCGCTGTCGCCAGTCACCTGTCACCTGTCACCTTTTGCCTGTCGATCTCCAACGGAGTGACGCGACACGACATCCAGTCGGTCACTCACCCAGGGCAAGAGGCGGCGTCTCCCTTGGTTCAACTAACGTACTCCCACCACGGAGTCACGAAGGAGAGCGACGAGATGTTCGGCTACGCAGGGAAGATTCTTCACGTCGATCTGACCACAGGAACCCTCGAGACCGAGGAGCCGCCGGACGAGCTGTACCGCACCTACCTGGGCGGCAGCGCGCTCGCCATGTACTACCTCTTCAAGAACACGCCGGCCGGTGTGGATCCCTACGGACCCGAGAACACTCTCGCCTTCATGCTCTCCGGACCCACCGGCGCTCCCGTTGCCGGGCAGAGCCGCTGCACCGTGGTTGCCAAGTCTCCCATCACCGGCGGAGTCGGCGACAGTCAGGCCGGCGGATTCTGGCCGGCCGAACTCAAGTTCGCAGGGTTCGACGGCATCGTCGTACGCGGTACCTCGCCGAAACCGGTGTACCTCTGGATCAACAAGGGGGACGCCGAACTGCGCGACGCCGCTCACCTCTGGGGAGAGACCACGCTGGAGGTCGAGAAGGCCCTCAAGTCCGAACTCGAAGACAACCGAATCGAGGTCATCCAGGTTGGGCCCGCGGGTGAGAAGAAGGTCCGCTTCGCTGCGATCATGTCGATGGCAACTCGAGCCCACGGTCGCACCGGAATGGGCGCCGTCATGGGCAGCAAGATGCTCAAGGCGATCGCCGTACGAGGAGGGAAGAAGAAGCTCCCGATGGCCGACCCGGCGGCACTGCGATCCATCGTCCAGCGATCGGTTCCGCTCGTTCGTGGAGACGAGGACGTGTGGGAACTCGCCAAGTACGGAACGATCGGCATCCTCGAAGGCCAGAGTGCCGTCGGGGGCCTGCCGACACGCAACTACCAGAGCGGATCGTTTGGATTCGACGCTGCGAAGAAGATCGGCGGTGAGCGACTCTTCAACGAACTCCTTCGCGGAGCCGACGAGGGCAACCAACTGAAGCAAGGTCGCGAGACCTGCTACTCGTGCGCCGTCCGATGCAAGCGAGTGGTCGAAGCCGAGTGGCAGGAGAAGGCCCTCAACCCGGAGTCGGGAGGACCTGAGTACGAGACCACTGCGCTGTTCGGTTCCGATTGCGGCATCGAGGACCTCCACGCCATCGCCTACGCGAGTCAGCTCTGCAACCAGTACGGCGCGGACACGATCGCGGCCGGTGGGACCATGGCGTTCGCGATCGAGTGTTTCGAAAAGGGCCTGATCACCATCGAGGACACCGGCGGCATCGAACTCAAGTGGGGCGATGCCGAGGCGATGATCTCGATGCTGGAGAAGACGCTCCGTCGTGAAGGTTTCGGTGACATCCTTGCCGAAGGATCCGCTGCGGCGGCCACCAAGATCGGCAACGGCGCATCGGACCTCTCTGTGACGGTGAAGGGCGCTGAGCTTCCGGCCCACATGCCTCAGGTGAAGCCCACCCTCGGGGTCATCTACGCGGTGAATCCGTTCGGTGCGGATCACCAGTCCAGCGAGCACGACCCGATGTACACGCCGGAGACGATCGCAAGCAGTCCGGAGAAGTATGGGAAGCGGATGGCCGATCTCGGTTTGACCGACCCGCAGCCTGCGGACTGTCTCAACGAGGAGAAGGTGCGCTACGCCCTCACGACTCAGTACGCCTACTCGGCGATGGACACCGCCAACGTCTGCCAGTTCGTCTTCGGGCCGGGCTGGGAACTGCTCGGCATGGATGACCTCGCAGGTGTCGTAACCGCCGTTACCGGCATGGAGACGACGGTCGACGATCTCCTCACCTATGGCCGTCGGCGTGTCAACCTGCTGCGGGCGTTCAACGCCCGGGAGGGCATCACCCGTGAGCAGGACACGCTCCCGAAACGTCTCTACGACGATCCTCTGCAGGACGGAGCGAGCGCCGGGGCCACGTTGGACCGGGCGACGATCGCCGAGGCCCTGGAGACCTACTACCGCCTGGCAGGCTGGGACCCGGAGACCGGAAACCCGGGACGCGAGACGCTTGAAGAACTGGACCTCGGCTGGGTGGCGGACGAGTTGGGACTCTGAGCAGCAAGCTGCAAGCTGCGGACTGCAAGACCGAAGCAGGTCCTGTGTCTTGAAGCTTGAAGCTTGATGCTTGGGTACCATCGCCGAACGTGCCCCAGATAAACGACATCCGCATGCGCGGCTTCCGCGATCGATCTTCGGTCGATGAAGCACTTGAGGCTGCCCTGGACGGAATATCGCTGCTCCCTTCCGAACCGGTACCGGTGACCGGGGCTGCGGGGCGTGTTCTGGCTCGCGACGTCGTGAGCACCGTGGACGTTCCAGCGTTCCGGCGCTCGATGATGGACGGATACGCGGTGCGAGCTGAGGACACGTACGGCGCTACCCCTTACAACCCCATCCCCCTCGAGGTCGTGGGCACCTCGATGCCCGGGACCGTCCCCGACGACCGCGTCACCCGCGGACACTGTGTGACGATCGTCACCGGGGCGCCCATGCCGGACGGCGCCGACGCCGTCTTGATGGTCGAGAACACGATCGGCTCCGGGGACCGGATCGAAGCGACGGCACCGGTACCGATCGGTCGGAACGTCGGGAGGGTCGGCGAGGACGTCACGGTCGGCGAGTCGATTCTCAATTCAGGGAGAATCCTCCTCCCCCAGGATGTCGGGATCCTCTCCGCAATCGGCCACGACCCAATCAAAGTCGTGCGACGACCCATCGTCCGCATCATCGTCTCGGGCGATGAACTCCTACCTCCGGGTACGTCTCCGATGGGCACCAAGATCGTCGACTCCAATTCTCCGATGCTCGCAGCTCTCGTCGATCGTGACGGTGGCACCCCCGAGGTCGTCCGGCTCCGGGACGAAGAGGGCGCCATGGAAGAGGCCCTTGGTCGCCCCGACGTCGACGTCATCGTCACGGCCGGGGCGGCATCGGTCGGCTCCGAGGACCGGGTTCCGATCCTTGTCGACAGACTCGGCGTCCTCGCCGTTCACGGCATCACGATGCGTCCGTCGGCACCGACAGGGATCGGCACCATCGGCGGGGTGCGCGTCGTCATCCTCCCCGGTAACCCGGTCTCCTGTCTTGCCGCCTACGACTTCTTCGCCGGTCCGGTCGTTCGATCTCTCGGTGGCCGCTCCCCGCACTGGCCCGACGTGTCCGTCAAGCGGACGCTGGAACGCAGGATCGTCTCGCAGATCGGACGCACCGACTATGCCCGGGTCGTCGTCGATGGGGATCTCGTCGATCCTGTTGCGATCTCGGGTTCGTCGGTCCTCTCCTCGGTGACAGGGGCTTCGGGATTTGTGGTGGTTCCCGCTGCGCTCGAGGGATATCCGGAGGGCTCCGTGGTGACGGTTCATTGCTACTACGGGGATTGCGACTCATGAAGCAGCGCCAGTTCTTGAACGTGGTTGACGAGCACGTAGCGCACGCGGTGTTCTCCGACGCCTGCCGTCACCTCGGCCCGAGGACCGAACGGGTGCCGCTGAACCGTGCGTTGGGCCGGATCCTGGCCGGCGACGTAGCCGCAGCCGTCGACGTGCCCGGCTTCGATCGCAGCAATGTCGACGGATTCGCTGTGCATGCCGTCGACACCTACGGAGCCGAGGAACTCGAACCGATCGCTCTCACCCTCTCGGAGGTGACGCTCGCAGCAGGAGACACACCGCGTGCAGGATTCGACACACCGCGCGGAGTCGCCGTGCAGATCGCCACCGGTGGGGTTGTTCCACGCGGGGCCGACGCGGTCGTCATGATCGAACATACGGAGCCGATCGGCACGGGCATCGCGATATCTCGCTCGGTCGCGCCGGGTGCGAACGTGTCGTTCGCCGGATCGGACATCGGTCGCGGGGACACGGTGCTTCGCCGCGGCATCGCCCTGACTTCTCGAGACACGGCGGTGCTGGCCGCCATCGGCATCGCTCGCGTCGACGTGGTTGCCCGACCCCGGGTCGCCGTCGTGTCCACCGGTGACGAGATCGTGGCAGCAGGCGGTGCACTCACACTCGGCCAGGTCTTCGACTCGAACCAGCCGATGCTCCTCGACGCCGTCGCCGAACTCGGGTGCGAACCCGTGCCTTCAGGGATCGCCCCCGATAGCCTCGACGTCGTCGAATCGATGCTCGAGGCCCTCGTCATCGGGCCGAACGCGGTCGACGTCGTGCTGCTGTCGGGGGGAACGTCAAAGGGCGAGGGCGACGTGAACTCTGGAGCCGTGACTCGGCTGGCCAAGCGTCTCCCCGACTCGCCCGGGATCGTCGTCCACGGTGTCGCCCTGAAGCCCGGCAAGCCCATCCTTCTCTCCGTTGTCGCCGGTACGCCGGTGGTGGTCCTCCCGGGTTTCCCGACGTCGGCCGTCTTCAC
>JAUVNV010000161.1 GCA_030599515.1 Acidimicrobiia bacterium | reverse complement strand
CCTCGCCGGCCTTGTGCCCATGCGACCAGGATCGAGGCCCAGTCGATGTTCGCAGGGAGATCCCTCTCCCGGGCCAGAGCAATGAGCTCCTCTGCCTCCCGCTCGGTCGCTTCGAGGTCCCCGCGCTCCCGATGAACGAACGCCAACGCCAACCGGGCGGACATCGCAGAGAAGGCGTGATCCTGAGCGAGATCGACCGCCTCCTCGCCGGAGGCAACGGCCTGGTCCGGGTGCCCCGTCGCCCACAAGGTGAGAGCGAGGGCGCGCTGAGCACACGCACCCGGGTCATGGCCGCCGAACTCCGCACAGTGTCGCTCGTGCCATTCGGGTCGATACAGGCGAGCCCCCTCATCGAGATGCTCCAGAGCCCTTGGATAGACGGGAACCTGGATGAGGGTCGTCCACAAGGCGTGATGCGCCTGCAGGCGCAACTCGTCGTCATCCTCATCGTCGGCGATCGCCAGGAGCTGATCGCCGAGTTCGACAGCACGGTCCGTGGCGAACGAGAAGTGGGTCGAAATCCAAAGGTTCCACAGCATCGGGAACAGGGCCGATCCGTCAACGAGTCCGTCGGCAACGCCATACGCTCGCTCGGCGGCGGCAAGTGTCGCCGCGGAGCCCCAGCCGGTCGTGGCGAACGTCGCCGTGCTCAACTGCTGGAGGATCCCGAGTTCACGCACCGGCTCCTGCTCGTCCGCCGGAAGCCGCTCGTAGCAGGACAGCGCACTTCGGAAGAACGTTCCACCTTCGGCGAACGCACCCTGCCTCATGGCGATTCGACCGGCTTCCGTCAGATACCCCTCAGCGTGACGGAGCGCCTCCGCGTCGTCGTTCCCTTCCCCCGCCGCCTGGAGCCAGTGGTGCCCGAGCAGTGGAGCATCGCGCACCAGCGCCTCCGGTGTCGTCGATTCGAGAGCGACGGCAACCGCACGGTGCAATCGGCGACGCTGCGCATAGGGCAACGCCTCATAGGCAACGTCCCTGATCACGGCGTGCTTGAAGGTGTAGGACCCGTCACCGAACGCCACAACGAACGAACGTTGCTCGAGTTCGAGCATCGCCTTGTGGACGACGCTCGAATCCTCCTGAGTCGGATGGACCTGCAGGAGAAGCTCCTCATCGAAAGCCTCTCCGACGACACCGGCGATCTTGATCAACAGCTGGGCGTTCGAAGTCAACCGGTCGATCCGGCTTGTGATGACCCCTTGGACCGTCTCCGGGATGGCGAGGTTCTTCAGGTCCGCTACAGATGCCACAAGGCGACAGGCGCCTTCTTCAACGACGATCACGCCGGTGTCGCGCAGCGAGATAGCGAGTTCCTCGGAGAACAGCGGATGGCCGGCACTTCTTTCGGCAATGACGTCGCGCACCGCCGTAGGCAGGCTCGTGACGCCGAGCTGTTGCTGTACGAGTTCGAACGTGTCGATGTCATCCAACTTGTCGAGGGTGATCCGAACCGCATCCGGGACGGCCTCGTCGCTCCCACCTTCGATGTCTCTGGTACCAACGGCGACGACCACGTTGGGGATCCGCTCGCGAACCGCCGACACCAGTGCCCAGGATGCCGTGTCGAAGTAGTGCCCGTCCTCGAGGATGATGACGGTCGGATCATCACCGATCCCAGCTTCGATGACATCGACAACGAGAGCACGGACTGCGTCGGCACGCAGAGCGTCGCTCCATTCCGGGTCTCCAGCGGGCTCGGGGAGTTCCATCCCCATCACGTCGTTCAGCAAAGGCGCAGCCTCAAGCGGAAGAGACTTCGACCGGAACCAGCGGAGAACATGGCGTCGCCTAGCGCCCGTGTTGTTGGGGACATCCGTGAGATCGAGAACGTCGACCAGGGCCGTCCTCCAAGCGAGATACGGCGTTGACGCTTCGATCGCACTCCCTGCACCTGTGAAGATTCGGAATCCCCGGGCCTCCGATCTCTCGGCGAGATCCTGCAGGAGCCGGGTCTTGCCGATACCCGGCTCCCCTTCGACGAGGACGATGGCACCCTCACCATCCGTTTCGAGCCGGTCGAGAAACTCGGACAACGTACGGCGCTCGCCAACCCGGCCCACGATCGCGAATGACCCGACTGCGTCGCCAAGTGGACGCGGACTACCACCTTCCGGTCGGAACACTCCGATCGGGTCGGTCTTCCCCTTGACGATCATCGGTTCGAGAACCTCGTAGTCGATGCTCGTGAACGATCGTGCCGTCGCCTCGTCGCACAGGATGTCGTCTGGTGCAGCCTGCATCAACCGGGCAGCGACGTTCACGGCGTCACCGATCACCGTGTAGTCGCGCCGTAGTTCGCCACCGATCGGGCCGGCGAACACTCGGCCGGTCGAAACCCCGACTCCGCTCCTCAGACCCAGCGTCGCGATTGCATCTTCGATGTCAATGGCGGCGAGGACGCCGCGGGCGGCATCATCCTCATGAGAGTGCGGTGGAAGACCGAACGTCACAAGCACCACCACGCCCTTGTCACCGTCCATCACCTTGTGAATCGACCCCTCGTATCGCTGGACGATCACCTGGATCTCGCGAACGACGTCATGGAGATCGTTGACATCGTCGGACTGGTCGGATCGGATCCCGAAGAGATTCACGAAGACGGATGTGACCCTCCGGAACTCGGCCAACCACTCGTCGTGACCGGCTCCGAGACGCAGCGGGATGATTTCAGGGACGAACTCCCTGAGTCCGTTCTCTGCTGAGTGCGGGATCGACGGGCGGTCTACAGCTTCGATGGCGATGGAAGTGCGGAGGCGGTCGATGCGAGCGTTGCCGTCGGCGGTCAGATGGCCGTCATACTGCTCTCCGAGGAACGCCACTACTTCGGGCCCCACTACCACGGCGCCGGGTTCTGCATCCGCTTCGAGACCGGCAAGACGCTGGATCGCTGCGCCCGCAACCGTGCTGTGCTTCCTGCCGCCGGCGCCTCCAACGTGGAGAACACCGAGCCTCCCACCTGTGATGCTGATCTTGATGAAGACGTCACGACCATCCGCTCCGGACTTGGCATCAACGGTTGCCTGGAGCGCAAACGCACACTGGGTCGCCCGGAGCGCTGCCTCGTCCATGCCGCCGGCTCGCGCCCACCAGATCACCAGAATGGCATCGCCGGCGAAGTCAACGACCTCGCCGCCGTGGGCGACGCAGGTTGCGAGCAAAGGTCGGAACGTGTCGTTGAGGATTCCGGCCATCCTCTCAGCACCGACCGCCCCAAGGCGGGCGAGTTCTGCGGTCAGCGGAGTGAACCCCGCGATGTCAACGAGGAGACAGACCCCTTCCGCCCGATGCGCCGAAGGCACCGGGATAGGCGTCGGGTCTGTCGCCAGGCGCCGCGCCACGAGTGCGGGAACATACGCGGCAAGCGTCTCCGCAAACACGTTGCTGTTGGTCGCCATCTCTCCCCACCCGGTGTGTCGTCGCGTCTTCAGACTAAGCGACGAAGCAGCGCTGGCGTGAAGAAGTTCCGTGCGCCGCCCCGACAGCCAGAAGCCGAGTCGGACCGGTCGTCTCCTTTGTCCTCGTCGTGTCTCAGTCTCCACTCGATCCGACGAAAGCCTGGATCGTCGCCACGGCGAATGCCGCTTCGCCTCTTGACCGGAGCCTCCGGAACAGATCAGGCCCGTTCTCGGTGTGTGCGCTGTAGACCCGGTACGTCATGATCGGCGGGAAGGTCCAGCGCGGCGAGGACTCGACGGACAGTCGGCCGAGGTCGCTGATGTTGGAGTCGATGGTGCGGACGAGCAGTGGGAGGGGCCCGTCCCTCGCCGTGACCACTCCCTGGCTCACGGTCACCGTTCGTCGATCCACGAGTCGCGTCACGCCGAAGTAGCCGTAGGCGAGAAGAAGGAGAATGACGATGGGGAAGGTGAGGGCGTCGAACAGCGTCCCGAACGCAATCCCCATGTAGAGGAAGAGGACGGCGAAGAGAACAGCGAACCCGCTGAAGATGACATGGACGAAGTCGCCAGACCGATAGGTCCGGCGCTGGATTGTCAGCACCCCATCGTCCACAGACGACATCATCTTGCCGGGACCGAAGGCGTCGGACATGGCGGACACGATAGGGGATCGGATCGGAGCCGGCATCACGACCGGCTTGACCCCCTCCGCCAGCGGCTCCGCCGCTGCCGCCTCCCCTGAGGGTGAGGAAGAGGAGGAAACCCGCCCTCGGCGAGGGGACGGGTACGGAATACGGACTCCCCGCTACCGTCTACATCCGAGCGCGCGGCGCTGGGATCACGCGGAGAGGGAGGGATTTGAACCCTCGAGGGAGCTTGTAACTCCCTACTCGCTTAGCAGGCGAGCGCCTTCGGCCACTCGGCCACCTCTCCAGAACATGCGCAAGGTTATCAGGACGCTCGTGCTCCCGTACGCGACGTGTGTGCCTAGAACCATGACAGTTGTGGTCGTAGACACAACCGACAGATCAGAGGTCGGCTCGGTACCACTCTTCGATGTTCCAGGTGTGGTCTGCCTGCGTGGAGGTCATGACGAAGCCGGCGATCTCGTCCTCCCAGACGGCGCCGACGACGAGCCGTGGGAACAACGGGAGGATCACCATCTGGTCGGCGAGGATCTCCTCCGCCTCGGCGATGAGCGCCGTCAACTCTTCATCATCGACCGTGTCGTTCATGAGGTCTCTCACCTCGACGAACCGTTCCGTGTATCTGTCGGTGACCGACGAATCCTCTGTGCCCCAGCGGTAATAGTTCGACCCGTCCGGAGGCGGCCCCTCCGGGTCGAAGTTGTCGTGGATGGCGACGAGTGCCGCCAGTCCCGGTGCCCCCCTCCAGGCCCACTCCCCGACATCCCAGGTCCCATCATCGATGATCTCGCTCAAGAACAGCTGAGAGTCCTGGGGTTTGAGTTCGTACTCGATGCCGACGGCCTCGAACATCGGTCTGAGCGCTTCACCGACCCGAATCCGGAGGTCGCCGTCGCCGGTCGGGTTGAAGATCGCGGTGATCGTCTCGATGCCTTCATCGGCTTTGACCTTTTCGAGCAGCTCTCTCGCTTTGTCCGGGTCGTACGGATAGCGGTCCCACGCGTGATGCGAGAGGGTCGGCGAGAAGGCGTCGACGTAGGACGACAGCGGTTCCGTGTAGTCGCTGATGGCGGCGGCGACCGCATCCCGGTCGATGAGGTGAGCGATGGCCCTTCGATAGTCGAGGTTGTGATTGAGCGTGCCCTCGTTCATGTCCAACCGACCCGGTCCGAACTGGAAGTTGAGGTGTTCCCACACGTTCCCGGTCGGCAGGTCGACGCGGGCCCCCTCGGCCCGCAAGGCCATCAGGTCGTCGATCGTCGACGTGGAGGGTCGTGGCTGGATGACGTCGACTTCTCGATCCCTGAACGCCTGGACGATCGCCTCGGTCCCCGGGATGAACCGGAACTCGACGGCGTCGAGATACGGAAGTTGCTGGCCGGTCTCGGGATCTGTCTTCCAGTAGTTCTCGTTCCTTTCAACGGTGATGTGGCTGCCCTTCTCCCATGCGGTGAATCGAAATGGCCCGCCCGATGGCCACATCTTGTCGTTCCAGTCGGCGAGGAAGTCGGAACCTTCGACAGCGTGTTTCGGAATGAGGACGCGGAACAGCTGCTCATAGAGAATCGTCGGTTGACTCAGCGTCATCGAGAACGTCTTCGGTCCCGCCTCGGCCGACTCGATCCATCCGTACACATCGTCGACCTGGAACGGAGCAACCGTCCCGGAGCTCTGGATCATCTCGAGGGTGAAAGCGAAGTCGTCACCCGATATCGGCACCCCGTCTTCCCACACCGCTTCGTCACGAATCGTGTACCTGACGGTCATCGTTCCGTCCTCGTTGACGACGACGCCCTCGTTGCTCGTCGTTGGAATTTCCGTCACAACCTCCGGAACCAACTCGAGCGTGCGCCCGTCGATCTCGTAGACGCCAACGAGGTAAGCCTGTCCGATGACCGACACGACGAAGTCGCCCCCCAACGGAGCGTAAGGGTTGAGCGTTGACGGTTCCTGGTCGTCGGCGACGATCGCCATGCCACCGTACGGGTTACCGATGCGGGGTTCGGT
>JAUVNV010000227.1 GCA_030599515.1 Acidimicrobiia bacterium | reverse complement strand
GGACATCGGTCGCGGGGACCCGGTGCTTCGCCGCGGCATCGCCCTGACTTCTCGAGACACGGCGGTGCTGGCCGCCGGCGGCATCGCTCATGTTGACGTGGTCTCCCGACCCCGGGTCGCCGTCGTTTCCACCGGTGACGAGATCGTGGCAGCGGGCGGTGCACTCACACTCGGCCAGGTCTTCGACTCGAACCAGCCGATGCTCCTCGACGCCGTCGCCGAACTCGGGTGCGATCCCGTGCCTTCAGGAATCGCCCCCGATAGCCTCGACGTCGTCGAATCGATGCTGGAGGCCCTCGTCGTTGGCCCGAACGCGGTCGACGTCGTACTGCTTTCGGGGGGAACGTCAAAGGGCGAGGGCGACGTGAACTCTGAAGCCGTGACTCGGCTGGCCAAGCGTCTCCCCGGCTCGCCCGGGATCGTCGTCCACGGTGTCGCCCTGAAGCCCGGCAAGCCCATCCTTCTCTCCGTTGTCGCCGGTACGCCGGTGGTGGTCCTCCCGGGTTTCCCGACGTCGGCCGTCTTCACCTTCCACGAGTTCGTCGCTCCCCTCCTGCGGCGTCTCTCGGGCGTGCCGAATGACGTCGCTCACACCGTGGAGGCCATCGCTCCGATGCGAATCGCATCGGTTCCCGGCCGCGCCGAGTACTCCCTCGTCGACCTCGTCGAGGCTGAGGACGGCCTGGCCGCCTACCCCCTCGGCGCGGGTTCGGGAAGCGTCACTGCTTTCGGTCGAGCCGACGGGTTCGTTCGCATCCCGGCATCCACCGAGTACGTGGCAGAGGGAGAGCGTATGACGGTACGTCTCCTCGAGGATCGGGTCCGAACGCCCGACCTCGTCGTGATAGGGAGTCATTGCGTCGGCCTCGACTACCTCCTCGGCCTGCTCGCCGCGGACGGCTTCCGGATCAAAGCGATCCCCGTCGGTTCGACCGCGGGCCTCGCAGCGCTGGCGCGTGGTGAGGGCGACGTCGCCGGAACGCACCTGCTGGATGCCGACACGGGCCGCTACAACGAACCATTCCTTCCGGCCGGAGTTCGTCTCGTCTTCGGCTACGACCGGCGACAAGGCATCGTCTATCGATCCGATGAACCGGGACTCGCAGGCGTCGACGACGATCGGCTACGCCAGGCGATCCGCAGCGATCGCTATCGCATGGTCAATAGGAACCCCGGCAGCGGCACGCGCATCCTGATCGACCAAATCCTGGACGGGCACCAACCCGCCGGCTACCTGCACCAGATCAAGACACACAACGGCGTGGCCGCCGCGGTGGAGCAGGGTCGCGCCGATTGGGGCATGACGCTCGAAACGGTGGCGGACGCTGCTGGACTCGGATTCCACTTCGTCGCGAACGAGCGTTACGACTTCGCCGTCCGGGAGGACCGTTGGGACCGACCCGCCGTCGTCGCACTCCGTCACCTTCTCACGAACGAGAAGGTGCGAGCGGATCTCTCGGAGATCGGGTTCAGCTAGACGACGGTGGAGCGGCTTGACCCCCTCCGTCAGCTCCTTCGTCGCTGCCTCCTCCCCCTGAGGGAGAGGAGGACGAGGCAGGTCCGCCCATGCCGTCACCGAACGACAAGCCGGACGTGTCTTCGGCTCCGATGCTGGACGACCCGTCGTCTCCGATCGACTCCGTAACCGTCTGTGCCCCGGGGGCGATGAACACCGGCGGTCCCACGAGCACTCGCGGCTCGGCGCGGCGTTGCATCCACCAGAACAGTCCGATGCCGAAAAGCACCGCACCTGCGGAGATCCAGCCGTTGCGGCTGAGTCCGAGGAGGCGGAACGTGGTATCCGTCCGCATCAACTCCATGAGGAATCGGCCTGCCCCGTAGATGATGAGATAGAGGGCGATGGATGAGCCCTTTGCCAACTTCCCGCGGCGCTCGAGCCAGAGGATGATTCCGGCCGTAAGGAACACGTTCCACAGTGACTCGTAGAGGAAGGTCGGGTGGAAGGTCGTGTACCCGGGATACCCGGCCACCGAGGCGATGGTGGGGTCGATCTCCACGGCCCACGGGAGATCGCTGGGGGTACCGAAGAGCTCCTGGTTGAAGTAGTTGCCCCACCGGCCGATGGCCTGCGCGAGCGGAATCCCGACGGCGACGGCATCGCCGAACGCGAACACGTCTCCCTTCCACCTCCGCAGCAAGAAGATTGCCGTGAGCGCTCCGACCGTCAGACCTCCGTAGAGGGCGAGCCCGCCTTCCCAGATGAAGAGAACCCCCCATGGGCGATCGATGAAGTCCCCGGTGTGCGTGATCACATACCCGAGTCGTGCACCGAGGAAACCCACGGCCACAGCCCAGATCGAGACCCGCTCGACGAGTTCGCCGCTGCCACCGAAACGTTCATAGCGCCTCTTGGCAACCACTACCGCGACGATCACGCCGATCGCGATCATGATCCCGTAGAAGTGGATCGTCAGCGGACCGATCTCGAGAACGTTCTGAGCCGGCGACGGAAAGGAAGCGAGAATCGGGATCATCCGTACCGCTCTTTGAACTCTTTGAAGGCCTCCCAGGCCTCAGGTCCGTACACCGAGGCAGGTCCTCCACCCATCTGGATGGTGACACCGATGGTCTCAGCCATCTGCTCCTCGGTCGCTCCCTTGCGGGCGGCTCCCCGTGCGTGACTGGCGATGCATCCTTTGCAGCCCTGCGACACAGCGATGGCGACCGCCATCAACTCCTTCGTGGCCGCGGAGAGCGCTCCATCCTTGTAGACGGCGCGGTAGGTCGTAGTGAAACCTTCGTAGACCTCCGGCACGTGCTCGCGCAGTTCAGCCGACGGCGGGCCGATTTTCTTGATCTCGTCTTGATACTGTCCCATGGCACCTCCCGGCCGGAGCAATGCTACGGGTTTTCAACCCGTGACGGCTGTGCCCATTCCCCGCGTGTGTAGCCTCGCCTGAAGGCGAGTACTGAGTACCGGGTACTGGGTACTCAGTACCGGCGACGGCAGGGAGCACCATGACCACCAAGGAAACAGCAGCCCGGGCGTTTGACGAGGCTGAGCATGAACTGCGAGATCTGTCTCGCTGGATGTACGACCATCCGGAGATCGCCTTCGAGGAGTTCGAGACGTCTGCCCGGCTGGCAGAGTTCCTGACGGAGAAGGGCTTCGCCGTCGAGTATCCGGCGTATGGTCTTGAGACGGCCTTCACCGCCCGCGTCGGCTCCGAAGGCCCCGAGGTGGTCATCTGCTGTGAGATCGACGCGCTCCCCGAGGTCGGCCACGCCTGCGGTCACAACATCATCGCAACGTCGGCGATCGGGGCGGGCATCGCTTTGGCGCCGCTCGTCGAGGATCTCGGCATCCGGGTCACGGTTCTCGGCACGCCGGCCGAGGAAGCGGGAGGCGGCAAGATCGACCTCATCAACGCAGGAGCGTTCACCGATGCGGCCGCGTCGATGATGGTCCATCCGGCCAATGACGACGTCGTGGACATGAACTTTCTCGCCACTACCCAGATCGCCGTAGAGTTCCACGGCAAGGCATCACATGCCGCGTTCGCGCCACAGGTCGGCGTCAACGCCCTCGACGCTGCGGTGCAGGCCTACGTGAATGTCTCGACGATGCGCCAGGCCATGTACCCGACGGACAAGGTCCACGGTGTCATCACCTACGGCGGCGGTGTCCCCAATGTGATTCCTGCGTTCACCTCGATGTCGTGGTACGTCCGTGCCCTGACCAAGGACCGTCTCGGCGAGCTCTATACGATGGTCATCGCTGCGTTCGAGGGCGCAGCGATCGCGACAGGGTGCTCCGTTGAGGTGAAGCCGAAGGGCCATCCCTACACGGACATGGTCGTCGACCCGGTGATGGCGGACCTGTTCGCCGAGAACTCAGCATCACTCGGACGGCCGATGCACAGGGCCAGCGAGTACGACCCGTCGGCGGCGGCGTCGACCGACATGGCGAACGTGTCCTACGAAGTCCCTTCGATCCACCCGATGCTCGACATCAAGGCGGCACCGGCGGTGAACCACCAGAAGGAATTCGCATCCCACACGCTGACCCCGACCGGTGAGGCGTCGATTCGCGACGGTGCCCTGGCGATGGCAATGACGATCATCGACCTGGCAGAAGGCGACCGCTGGGACGACCTCGGCTCCGCCATGCCGTAGGTGCTCTGCGAACCCTGGGCT
>JAUVNV010000272.1 GCA_030599515.1 Acidimicrobiia bacterium | reverse complement strand
CGAGCAGGCAGCGTTCGTTGCGCGTGCTATGGCAAGCCGACTGGTCGAGGCCCTCGCGTCCGTCGGAGCGGCACCGTTCCGGATCGTGGTCAAAGCAGAAGCCGTGGACGGCACGATACGGTCGCGAACGTGGAGGAGCGCAGATCCGCTCGACGATCGAGCGATCGCCGAACGGGTGAGATGGCAACTCCGTGCGTGGATCGACGGTGTCGGAGTCGGCATACGGGGCGGACTCGTGGCCCTCCGGATCGAACCGGCCGATCTCTCAGGAGAGGGACGGCAACTCTCTCTCGGAGAGGATGCAAGAGCAGCGTCTGAGACCCATCGGGCACTCGCCGAGGCTCAGGCGATCGTGGGCCGGGACGGGCTGCTCCAGGCTCATCCGCAAGGAGGACGCGAACCGGGCGATCGGGTTGCATGGCATCGATGGGGGGAGACACCGGTCCGGCTACGTGATCCGGAGGCGCCGTGGCCCGGGCGAGTCCCCGGACCCTCGCCGGCACTCGTGCCACCGGAACCGCAACCGTTCCATATCGAGTGGGATGGAGGGATGCCGGTGCGGGTTCGGCTCGGGAGCCGGTGGGTGACGGTCCGGTCCTGGGCCGGCCCGTGGCGTCGGGTCGGGCGTTGGTGGAAAGGGGAGGAGCCGGGAGACCAGTATCAGATCGTCACATCGGCCGGAGCGTTCCTCTGCGAGATCAGAGGTGGGCAGACGTGGATGGTCGGGATCTACGACTGAGCTTCAAGCACGATCTTGCAGCTTGCGGCTTGAAGCTATTCAGTACTGCGTAGCTCGTCGTAGGTCTGGCCCATGTCTGCTCGTAGCTGATCGGTCATTTTCCGGATGTCGCCCGGCTCGATGTCGGCACTTGGGACCGGGGGGAGGATCTTGACGTGCACGGTGCCCGGGTAGATGAGCTTCGATCCCGGGGGGTTGATGTCGAACGATCCGGAGATGATCACCGGCAGAAGGTCCGCTTCGTTGTCGCGAGCGATTCTCACCGCTCCGGTGTGGAAGTCGGACATCTCCCCGGTCCGGCTTCTGGTTCCCTCGGCGAAGACCATGAGTGAGTAGCCGCGACGATACGTCTCATGTGCTGCTTCGGTGATGGCCTCTCGAGTTGATCGGACACCACCGCGGTCGACTTTCACGATGCCGGCAACGTCCATCCCCGGTCCGAAAACCGGAATCTTGTAGAGCTCCTTTTTGGCGAGGAATCGGATCGGCGTCGGGATCGCACGGAACAGAACGGGAATGTCGAAGTTGGAGATGTGATTCGACACGACGACGTACCGTTGGTCGGACTTGACGTGATCGCGGCCTTCCACCGTCATCTCGACGGGTGGGATCCGGAGAAACCGTTTGGCCCACGTCTGGAGCGTCTGTTCGATCTTCGCGGAATCCCGGTTCCGCTTCCCGACCCAGACCACGTACCCGGCCTTGGCGATCGTGTAGATGAAGAAGAGCGGGACGAGCACGATCGTGCGGACTGCGGCGCTGAGTGTTCGAACCATGGCCGGGTAGCGTAGCGCCCGCGGAGGAGCGATTACGATGAAGACGCGGACGTTGACGAACGATCAGGCACGGAGGATCGCGCTCGGTGCTCAGGGCTTTACCACGCCTCGCCCCACCGGTCGCATCGATGTGCGCCACTTCCGGCGAGTGTTGGACCGGGTCGGACTCCTGCAACTCGATTCGGTCAACGTTCTGGAAAGATCGCACTATCTCCCCATGTTCTCACGGCTTGGTCCGTACGACCGTGCCGCCCTCGATCGATGGACCGTGTCATCCGGTGAGCTCTTCGAGTACTGGGGCCACGAGGCGTCGCTGATTCCCGTCGACCGGTATCCGACATTCCGATTCCGGATGGGCGAGATGAAGCCGTGGGGGAGTGTTCGGAGGCTCCTCGACGAGCGCCCCGGCTACATCGAAGGCGTGTTGGGGCAGGTCGCGGAGCGGGGACCGCTGACCGCGGCCGATCTCGAGGACGCGGGCGAACGCGGTGGGTCGTGGTGGGGGTACGCGCCGGGCAAGCATGCCCTCGAGTGGCTCTTCGCCTCCGGCCGGGTCACCGCCTACCGGTCACCGTCGTTCGGTCGTCGCTACGACCTCCCTGATCGCGTGGTTCCGACGTCGGTCCTCGAAGGACCGCCGCTCGACCGGATCGAGGCCTACCGTACGCTCCTGGTCGACGCCACGCGACACCACGGCATCGGCACGGCGGCCGATCTCGCGGACTACCACCGACTGCACAAGCCATCGGCTCGCCCGATTCTGGAGGATCTCGCAGCCGAAGGCGCCGTGACCCCGGTGACCGTGAAGGGGTGGCGCCATCCCGCCTACCTCCATTCCGACGCAGCGGTCCCTCGCCGGGCGACAGGTACCGCCCTTCTGAGTCCGTTCGACTCGTTGATCTGGAACCGGGATCGAGTGGAGCGCATCTTCGGATTCCGGTACCGGATAGAGATCTACGTACCAAAGGAGCAGCGGGAGTACGGGTACTACGTGTTGCCGTTCCTGCTCGACGGGGATCTCGCGGCAAGGGTGGATCTCAAGGCCGATCGAAAGACAGGGCGACTCCTCGTGCAGGCGGTCCATCTCGAACCCGGCCACGACGCTTCAAGGGTTGCTCCGCCGTTG
>JAUVNV010000141.1 GCA_030599515.1 Acidimicrobiia bacterium | reverse complement strand
GCCTTTCGCCGGGCGATGTCGACTTGCTCAGCGGCGGTCGCGATCCCCGGGATCGCCGGGAGCAACAGACCGGTGCGTCCTCCGGGACCGTCAACGATCACGCCGTATCGGGAAGGGTCGAGGTCGTCGAGATCGTCGACGGGTTCAGCTTCTCCGAGCAAGTAGATGGTGATGTCGAGGTTGTTGACCTCCCCCGCTCCGAGAGGGACGAACCGGGGGTCGGAGGTGGCGGCAGCCACGGCCAGACGGACGATCTCGCTTCGGAGAGAGCCGTGTTGGGGCTGTGCGGATCCGATGCATCCACGCAACGGCCCCTCGACCTGGCCAGGTGAGGCCTCGTCGTGGAGTGACACGAACACGCCACTCGACGGCGGGTCGCCCTGCTCGGACGCGGGATCGAGGAACTCGCCCGTGGCCAGGTAGTGGCGAATCGCTTCTCGGGCTAGAGCCACGAACGGGTGTTCACGGACACTCATATCTACAGCGTATCGGCGGAACGAGGCACCGTGAAGGGCCGGAAGTCCGTGGACACGCGTGCCGCGATGGCATAGGTTGGTGGTGGCACCCCGGGAGGTAGCCCATGCGTACCACCGTTCGTTCCCCCGCCGTCGCCGGTGCCTTCTATCCGGCGAACCGCGGCCGTCTCGACACCGAAGTCCGGGCCTATCTCGACGCGGCTGAACGCGTCATGCTCGATTTCCAACCGCGGATTCTCATCGTCCCGCACGCCGGCTACGTGTACTCGGGTCCGGTCGCCGCGACCGGGTATCGACTGCTCGAAGACCGGGAAGGCCTTCGTCGCATCGTCATGCTCGGTCCATCGCACTACGTGTGGTTCTCCGGACTTACCCTTCCCGGCGTCGACTACCTCGAGACGCCGCTCGGTGACGTAGCGGTCGATAGAGCCGGTGCGGCGGAATCTCTGAAGTCTCCGCTCGTCGTGGATTCGCCGTCCGCACACGAGCGGGAGCACTCGCTGGAGGTCCAGCTCCCGTTTCTCCAGATCGTGGCTTCCGGCACTCCGGTTGTTCCCATGCTCACCGGCGACGTGGATCCAGCCGACGTCGCCGACGTGGTGGAGCCGCTGCTCGATGATGAGACCATGCTGCTGATCTCATCCGATCTGTCTCACTACCACGACTATGAGACGGCTCGCCGCCTCGATGCCGAAACGGCCCAGGCCATCGAACGGTTCGATGCGGACGCCCTCGGGCGAGAGTCAGCGTGTGGACGGACCGGGATCCAGGCCGCGCTCCACGTCGCGAACCGTCGCGGATACCGGATGCAGATCCTCGACCTGCGGAACTCGGGGGACACTGCGGGTCCGCACGACCGTGTGGTCGGATACGGAACCTTTGCGTTCGGTGTTTGACGGGATCTGTGACGCCGGAACGGTCAGACGGTGTCACCGGGGTCGGTCGTTGAGACGTTGAGGACCTCGTCGCGTGACCTCAGCGCGGTGACGACCTCGTCGAGCGAATCGCCGCCCAAACCGAGGACCTCGAGCGAGACCGTTCGGATCCCTTCGCTCTCCTCCAGCGTCATGTTGTGCACCTTCGCTCCGACCGCGTTCAAGGACTGGAACAACGGTGTCATCGTCCCGTGCCCGGGCACGTACCTCAGCTCGATCCGCTGCACTCGATGGATCCGTCTCCGGACCGGGGCGAAGCCGATCATGATGACGAGTGCGACCCCCAAAGCCACGGCGGCGAAAAGATACATGCCGAACCCTGTTGCGAGGCCGAGCGCAGCGGCGAACCAGAGCGTTGCAGCGGTCGTGATGCCGGACACCGTGAACCCTGTCCGGATCATCGCACCGGCTCCGATGAAACCGATCCCGGTGACGACCTGAGCGGCGATCCGCGTCGGATCCACGTCGGAGCTTTCGAAGGCGTACGCGCCGGCGATCGTGAAGAGCGCCGCTCCTGCAGCGACCAGCGTGTGAGTCCGTAGTCCCGCGGTCTTCTGATAGATCTCCCGTTCGGCCCCGAGAGCGGCGCCGAGGACGGCGGCGATCACCAGTCTGAGGACGAGCTCGAGTTCGCTTGGAGGCACACGGTTCCCTTCGAGTATCGAAGCATACTGAAGGCGCGTTGGATCACTTGCGGCGGCGTAGGCGGTTGTCGGTTGTCGGTTGTCGGTTGTCGGTTATCGGTATCCGGTATTCGGTATCCGGTATAGGGCCCTGCTCAAAGCTCATGGCTCAGAGCCGGGAGCTGGAGGCTGGTAGCTCTCCTACGCCCTGTCGGCGAGTCGCACCGGGAGGCGGCGGCCACCCCAGTCTCCGGGCTTCGGCTCGAACACGCCGACGCACGGTGTGCCGCATCTCCCGCAGCGACCCTCGGCATCAAGGCCCCAATCGCCCAACCGGTATCCGCTGCGCTCGATGAGGACGGCGCCGCAAATGTGGCAGTACGTCGTCTGGCCGGCCGGGTCGTGGACGTTGCCGGTGTAGACGTAGCGCTCCCCGTTGTTCATAGCGATCCGCCGGGCACGGTTGAGGGTTCCGGCAGGCGTGGATGGTCGATCCATCATCTTGTAGGAAGGATGGAACGCCGTGAAATGATGGGGGATGTCCGGACCCAGATGCTCGACCACCCATGTCGTCATCTCGTCGATCTCCTCATCCGAGTCGTTCAGACCGGGGATGAGCAGCGTCGTGATCTCGAACCATACGTCGGTCTCGTGTCGCACGTACTCGAGGGTCTCGAGCACCGGGGCAAGGGCACCGGCACAGGTCCGGTGATAGAACTCCTCCGTGAAACCCTTGAGGTCGATGTTCGCGGCGTCCATATGGGCGTAGAACTCGCGGCGGGGTTCAGGGTTCACATATCCGGCGGTGACCGCAACGGTGCGGATTCCCCGATCACGCGCCGCGTCTGCGATGTCGATGGCGTACTCGTGGAAGATGACCGGATCGTTGTAGGTGAACGCGATACTCGGCGCACCGAGTTCGGCGGCCACTCGCGCCACCTTTTCTGGGCTTGCCTCGTCGGCAAGGATGTCGTACTCCTTGGCCGTCGAGATGTCCCAGTTCTGACAGAACCGGCAGGCCAGATTGCAGCCGGCGGTCCCGAAAGACAGCACCGCCGTTCCCGGGAGGAAGTGATTCAGCGGCTTCTTCTCGATCGGGTCGACGCAGAACCCGCTCGACCTGCCGTAGGTGGTGAGGACGATCTCGTCATCGATCCGGGCACGCACGTAGCAGAGGCCCCGCTGGCCCTCGTGGAGCTTGCACTCACGGGGACAGAGATCACACTGGATCCGCCCGTCATCGCGCAGGTGCCAGTACTTCGTCGAGACGACGGATCCCGGAGCTCCGAGATCCTCCCGTCGAACGGGCGGCTTCGTCGATGGCATCGCCGTGGCATCCCTCATCGTCAACACTCCCAGGTCCGACACCCCGAGCATACGTCGGGATCCGGGTTCGGGATAGCGGTCGTTGGTCCCGATCGAGCGCCCGACTACGACGCGGTCCCGTTGGAGGTCGTGGCTCGCCGGTGCGTGAAGCGCCGCACGTAGAAGGTGTCGCCACGATAGGTCGTTTCGATGATGCTGCCTTCGGCGATAAGGGCGCGGACCACCTCCCACCCTGCTCCGGTCCGCTCCAGGAGGTCGTGAACCGCCGACGATCTCATGGGATGAACGGCGGTGATACCGAGAAGGTCGGTGCGGGGATCCCCGGTGGATGAGAACTCGTCACCCTCGTACCCGACGAGGTACTCGACGTGCTCAACATGCTCAGCGAGGGTGTGGAATGCGCGATTCACCTTGTCCTCGTCGGGTGCGACGATCGCCGCATACGGGGTCGGGCGGGTCGGGATAGAGAGGTAGGACCTGGTGAAGCCCGCGCCGTGGAGGAACACACCCACGGCTTCGACGCTCCCGTGGTCATCGTTCATGCCGGCCACGAGCATGGTCTCGGAGACGAGATCGCCGGTGAACGACGCCGCGAATCGAACGATCCCATCCTGGACCCTCGCGAAGTCCAGACGCGGGTCGGGTCTGTTGATGCGATGCCAGACGTCCTCGTCGGCGGCATCGACTTTCACCGACACCCAGTCGGCGTCGGCGAGTGTCGAGCGCACGTCGTCGCGCCAGAGCAGGGACCCGTTGGTGATGACCGCGATGGGCACACCGAGTCGGCGCAGTAAGCGCATCGTCGATCCCATGCCGGCGTCGAGCGTGGGTTCACCGTCGGGGACGAATGTGAGATAGTCGACGTCCTCGCCGCGAGCCCGAACCTCGTCGACGCGGATGGCTACCTCGTCGGCGAGATGCTCCGGTTCGTAGAAGCCCCGGATGTCGATATCGCGGTCGAGGGTGGGTCCCACCTGGCAATAGACACAGGCGAAGGAGCAGATCTTCGGCGGGATGTTGTTGATTCCGATACTGCGTCCAAGACGGCGAGACGGCACCGGTCCGAACACGTGCGGAGGCGACGCAGGACCTGCAGGCGTGGTCATTCGAAGCGTCTCACCCATTCGGCGAGGTCGCCGATGACCTCGTCGCGGTTCGTCTCGTTGAGGATCTCATGCCGCCCACCGTCATAGAGGTGGATGGTGACGTCGTCGGTGGGCATGTCCCTCACTGCCTGGACGGATCTCTCATAGGGAACGAACGGGTCGGCGGTTCCGTGGAGCACGGCGACCGGCATCGTCAACCGGTCGAGATCTCGGGCGAACGCATCGAGCGCTTCCACCTCGGCGACGAGGAGAGGTCGCTTGTACTGCCCGTGGTAGACGAGCGGATCGGCTGCATAGGAGGCACCGGCCTCGGGATCTCGCGAGATGGCGTCCGGATCGAACGGGACGAAGGGAAGATCGGGGGCGGCGAGAACGTCACGCGCCCACTGCCAGTCGCCGATCACCGAACCGCAGAACGCTACACCGGCTACTTCATCCGGCCAGCGCTGGGCGTAGCGTGCGGAAAGGAGGCCTCCCATCGAGTGTCCGACCAGCACCAGCGGGAGATCCGGGTTGTCGCCGTGGGCGATATCGGTGAGGGTGTGGAGGTCTTCGATCGCGTGGTCGAAGTCACCGATGACGGCCCTCTCCCCGTCGGATAGGCCGTGGCCGATGTGATCGTCGGCGTACACGACGGCACCATCACCGGCGAGCGCGTCTGCGACGTGGCCGTAGCGACCGCCGTGCTCCGCGTACCCGTGGACGATCTGGACGATGCGCTTCGGCTCACCCTGTGGATTCCACCTGTGGTAGAAGACCCGACCCTCGGTGCCTGCGAATGTCGTTTCGAACATCAGTGCCTTCTCTCCGTGGGCGGGGATGCCCAGGCCGACCCTGGTCTTGCGTGGTACCTCGTTCCCAGGGTCGCAGACGATGCGGGTCTCCGCCAGGGACGTACTGCCCAACAGTCCTGCCGGACGGGCGGTCTCGCACACGGAAGTTCACCGTCCGCAGGTCTTCCCTCAAGTGTCGGCTGGGCGACATTGTGAGGAGCGATACCACGCGTGTCGGGTTGTTGTGGGGAATGGGACGCTGAGAGGAGAAGATCATGACAGCAACCCTTGACAGAATCGTCCATCCGGACGTGAACTACTCGGTGGAGACGGGGCATCGCAAGATCGGTCTCGGTATCGGGCTTGTCGCCCTGATGCTCGGGATGGTCGTGGCAGGTCTCGGTATCTATGCGGCCAGCCTGGTCGGGAGTGCCGGGGACGAAGGGACGCTCGCCCAAGTGCTTGCCGTTGCCTTCGGCCTCAATACGACGGCGCTCGTGATGCTGAAAGCGGCCATCGCCGTCATCCTCGTCGGAATCCTCGTGAGGATCTGGATCAGGGTGGAGAGTGTCAAGACGTCACTCGCCGTGTTGAAGCCGGACGCGGAAGTCGGAACGGTCAAGACTGGTGATGTTGATACCGAGTTCGGCCCGGCAACGGTGTCGACGAAGGCGCCATCAAGACTCCCGATCCACAAGATGGCGAACACGTTGTGGGGCCCGATGCTGCTGATGGGCGTCATGGCCGTGGTTGCCGGACTCGTCGTGTCATGGGTGTGGGCCGGCAACGTCGGCACCAGTGCCGGACTCGGCGCACGAGCGTGGACACAGGGACTCCAGTTCCTCGGCGAGGGGTTCGTGCTCGCTTCGATCTCGTTCCTCCTCGCTTCGATCCTTTCGGGGTTGCGTGAGGGCGGCGGCGAGGTGCAAGAGGCGCTGGGCCTTCCGGTGATGACGCTCAAGATGCCGAACACCGCCAAGGCGTTCGTCGTCCTGATGATGATGGGCCTGATGATCGAGATGGTCCAGTTCGGCCTGTACATCTACATCACAACGTTCGACGACCTTGCCCGATACACCTTGTGGTCGTCATGGCTCGGACCGTTCCGCGAGCTCGGCCTTGGCCTGCTGCTCGCCGGGATCATCCTGGCGCTGGCGACGATCGCCAAGGCACTCGGGTTCCAGTTCTCCCGCATTCGCGACATCGTCGTGACCGGGAACTAGGAGAGATTCACTATGACTTCTGCAACATACGACTTCAACACACAGACGTCGACGAAGGCCCTCGACGTCAACGTCCCGCAGCGGGCGGGTCGCACACTCTGGGCCCCAGCGTTCGCCATGTCACTGGTGG
>JAUVNV010000138.1 GCA_030599515.1 Acidimicrobiia bacterium | reverse complement strand
CACCGCGATGAGATCCCGTCCGATCACGATCCGACCCGGCGCGGAGGGCGTCGTCGTCGTCCAGCTACAGGAGAGATTGCGGGCGCTCGGCGTCTTTCGGGGGGAAGCCGACGGCATCTACGGGCGGGAGACCGCGGCATCCGTCGTGGCGTTTCACAAGCTGATCGGCGTGGAACGCACCGATCGGTGGTCAGCAACCGACTGGGACGTCGACATCGCGCTCGATCACCAGGCGATCCTTGCCCGGAACCCCACCGAAACCGATCGGGTCGAAGTCGATATCACACGCCAGTTGCTGTTCGTCATCCGCGATAGCGACGTGGCGGCGATCGTGCCGGTGTCGACCGGGAACGGGGCTACCTACTGGTCGGAGAACGGTGGGTCCGGAGGTGGCTACGTGAAGGCCACAACGCCGCAGGGGGACTTCACCCTCTTCCGCCACATTCCGGGTTGGCGTGTGAACTACCTGGGCGGTCTCTACAAGCCGTGGTACTTCACTCCCTACTACGCGATCCACGGTTCGAAGAGCGTCCCCGCTCGACCGGCGTCACACGGGTGCGTGCGGGTGCCCACCTGGGAGTCGAATCATCTCGACGACTACCTGACGATCGGTCTGCCCGTCCACGTCTGGGAGGCCTGATCGGACTCCGAGAGTCGTTCGCCTCTGGTCGGGTCGGCCCGGAGCGGCGAATCTGGTCTGCACTTCCGAGGAAGTGATCATCCACGATCCGATCGAAAAGCCCTGTTCCAGATTCACACTTACGACAATGACCGGGATCCTCTTCGTGCTCGGCACCCTCGCTCTCCCCGCGTGCGACGCGACACAGTCGACCACGTCCGCTCCCCCACGCGACACAACCCCTTCGACCACAATCACGACCATGGTGCCGGCCACGACACTCGCTCCGGACACGGGGACGTCGCTGGAGGTACCAAGCCATGCGCCCCCTGTGATTGACGGCGTGCTCGACGCGGGTGAATGGGATGGATCAACCACGGTCACGATGTCGGACGGCAGTTCTCTGCACTGGATGCACAGTAACGACGTGCTCTACGTTGCCCTGGAGAGCAGCGCGGTGGGAGCGATCAACCTGGCCATCGCCACCGACGACGAGGTTCGGATCCTTCACTCATCGGCTGCGTTGGGGTCTGCGCTCTACACACCGGGTGACGGGACGTGGAAACTCTCCCACGGGTTCGATTGGTGTTGCCGGAGCGCCACCGACGACTCCGCTCACTTGCGCCTCCTCGATGAGGAGGGCTGGCAGGCGAACATCGGCTTCACCGGCGACGACGGAATCGTTGAGTACGAGGTAGTCCTGCCGTGGGAAGGGGCGGCCGTCGCTGTCTCGTACCTCACAGATTCGGAGACTTCCGCGTTCTGGCCAACAGATCTCTCGTCCGAGGCCCGCGAGCAGCTCGTCGGTCCACGGTCGGACGACGTGACCTTCAATCTCGACGAGTGGTACACACTCGTTCCGGTCGACGGGTAGGCCGCCGAACGGTCTGCCGACAAGAGTCGAATGGTCCTGACACGTGCAGTTCGGAAGTGGATAATGGGGGTATGACACCTTCATTCGAGTCCGCGCCGACCCCCGCCATCGACGTAGCCGGTGTCCGATTCGCCTACGGCGACATCGTGGCCGTCGACGACGTTTCGTTCTCCGTTGACACCGGGGAGATCCTCGGTTTCCTCGGCCCGAACGGCGCCGGGAAGTCGACCACGATCAAGATGCTCACCGGACAACTCCGGCCCGAAGCAGGCAACATCGAGATCCTCGGCATGGACATGCCCGGGCAACGAGAGGAGATTCAGGCCCGACTCGGTGTCTGCTTCGAGGAGAAGAACCTCTACCTCTCGATGACCGGACGCGAGAACCTCGTCTTCTTCGCCAAGCTGTTCGGCATTCGCGACTTCGAGGCCGAACCGCTGATGGAGCGAGTCGGACTCTCCGCGCGACTCGACGATCGGGTGTCCGAGTACTCGAAAGGCATGCGGCAACGCCTCATGATGGCGAGAGCTCTCATCAACACGCCCGACGTGCTGTTGCTCGACGAGCCGACGGACGGACTCGACCCGGTGTCTGCGATCGCAATTCGCGACCTCATCCGTCTGGAGGCCGAGCGCGGAGCTGCGGTGCTGCTCACGACACACGACATGCACGAAGCCGACACCCTCAGCGATCGTGTGGCGTTCATCAACCAGGGCACGATCCTCACTATCGACACACCGGACAACCTGAAGCTCGCCTTCGGGCAGCGTGCGGTGCGAATCCGCACCCGTCAAGGAGACGGCGTGGACGAACAGGTGATTCCACTCGACGAGACCGGAGCCGAGGACCGCATCAGGGACGCTGTGTCCGCCGAAGGCTTGATGACGATCCACACCGAAGAGGCGACCCTCGAAGACATCTTCGTCGAGTTCGCCGGGCGGGGCCTCGCGGGATGACCGGTTCCCGCATCGGCGCGATCATCCGCAAGGACCTCCGGGAGTTCTCCCGAAACCGATTCTTCGTGTTCATGACGCTGCTCGGGGTTGTTGCCTACGTCGCCGTGTTCTGGTTCCTGCCCGACACCGTCGATGAGACGGTGAAGATCGGCGTGTCGAACACGGTGCTCAGCACGGACGTCGGCGGTGTCACCGAGGGCGGCACGGCAGGCTTCGCTCTGGAGATCTACTCATCGGAGGAAGAACTCCGAACCGCTGTCGAGGAAGGACGGGACGACATCGTTGCCGGCATCGCGTTCCCGCCCGACTTCCTCGAGGCGGTGGCCGCGGGTGAGTCGCCGACGGTCCTCCTCCTGGTTCCGGCAGGGCTCCCGGCGGAGATCGAACTTCTCCTCGAGGGCGCTGTGAGCGAGATCGCGTTCGGCATCGCACGAGTCCCGCCCCCGGTCGACCCGATCACCGAGAGCGTCGTCCTCGGAACCGACCGGACGGGGAACCAGGTCTCGCTGCAGCAACAGATGCGACCCTTGATTCTCATCATGGTGTTGATGGTCGAAACGTTCGCGCTGTCGTCGCTGGTCGCGATCGAGGTCCAACAACGAACGGCTGTGGCTGTGCTCGCCACCCCGGTCCGGATCGTGGACTTCCTCGCCGCCAAAGGGATCTTCGGCGTCGGGCTGGCGTTCTCGGAGGTGGCCCTCCTCGGACTCCTCATCGGTGCCTTCACCGTCAACGCCCCGGCGGTCCTCGTGATCCTGCTGCTCGGAGCAGTGCTGGTCACCGGGTTCGGCATGATTGCCGGCTCGTACGGCCGCGACTTCATGGGGACATTGCTCGTTTCCATGCTCTTCATGATCCCGTTGATGATCCCCGCCTTCGGAGCGCTCTTCCCCGGATCGGCCCCCGTGTGGGTGAAGGCCCTCCCCACCTACGGACTCGTTCAGGCGATCATCCGTGTGACGGCGGACGGTGACAGCTGGAGCCAGATCGCACCTTCCCTCCTCCTGCTGGCGGCGTGGGGCGTGGCGGCGTTCGTGGCCGGTGCGTTCATACTGAGACGAAGGGTGGCAACGCTGTGAACCTCCGACGCTCCTCGTACGTGCTGGGTCGGGAACTGAGACTGTCACCTCGATCGCCTCTCGTGTTCTTCGCGATTGTGATGCCACTCCTCATCACGTTCCTCGTCTCTTCGGTCTTCGGCTCGCTCTTCGATGTCAGCCCGAAGCTCGCGATCGTCGATCTGGGAAGCTCAGACGTCACCGCCGCTGCTGTTGAACTCGGCGGCATCGAAACGACGATCCTTCCAGACGTCGCCACCCTGCTCCAGCGGGTCGAGGCGCACGACTTCGATGCCGGCCTCGTCCTTCCGGCGGGCTTCGACGCCGCCATCGCTGCAGGCGAAGATCCCGACCTCGGGTTCTACATCTCCGGCGAGAGCCTCGCCTCGACCCGGATCATCCTGGCCGTGACCACGCTCGACCTCGTGAGGGGCGTCGAGGGCTCGGAACCACCGGTCATCGTCGTCGTGACCCCGGTGGGTGACGAGGACTTCGTCCCGATCAGCGACCGTCTCCTCCCGACGATGGTCATCTACGCCGTCATGATCGCTGCGATCTTCCTACCGGCCGCCTCGCTGGTCGACGAACGCGAGAAGAGGACCCTCGATGCGGTGCTGGTCACGCCGACGCGCATGTCGGACGTCCTGGTCGGGAAGGGCACGTTCGCCGTCGTGCTCGCGGTCATCCTCGGATTCGTCACATTGGCGCTCAATGGGGCACTCGCCGGTCAGCCGGTGACGATGGTGCTGATCCTCTTCATCGGCTCGGTGATGCTGATGCTCATAGGCCTTGCCCTCGGCCTGTGGGCCAAGGACATCACCACGATGTACACGGCGATCAAGGGCGGCGGCATCATCATCTTCCTGCCCGTCATCTTCACGCTGTTCCCCGGCCTCCCCCAGTGGATCCCGAAGCTGGTCCCGACGTACTACTTCCTCCAGCCGATCTACGACGTCGCCATCCACGGGCACACGCTCGGCGACGTCGTACCCGAACTTCTGATCGCGGTCGCCGTCTCGGCCGCCCTGGTCCCGTTCGTTGCGTGGGTAGCCCGCCGCTCCGAGCGCCACCTCGCCATGACCGTTTGAGAAACCCGACCCGGCACAAGCGATCTCGCACGATTGGCAGGCACGACTCGAGCGGCTGATGTGTCTTTGAAGTGAAGACCCAAGCGAGGACCGACGCATGTCAGGGCCTGAGGTGACACAGCAGGATGACGGAAGCCGGGTCTTCTCCGATCTGTACGCCTCGCTGAGGCGCTTCGCTGCAGTCGTCGCTCCCGTCGAGGTCGATCCCGACGATCTCCTGCAAGAGGCAGTGGAGCGTGCTCTCCGTCACAAACCGCTCACCGAGTTCGACGATCCCGGCGCCTATCTGCGGAGAACGATGTTGAATCTGGCGTCGAACCACCGGCGTCGTTTCGCCATCTCACGCCGGGCGATGCTGCGATTCGGCACGGACTCGGCGACGGCGACCGACGCGTATCCGTCCGACGTCTCGGATCTGTTGCAGCTACCGCCGGCGGAGCGAGCGGTCTTGTACCTGTCCGAGGTGGAGGGGTATCGCTACGCGGAGATCGGCCGAATGTTGGGTTGCAGCGAATCCGCTGCGAGGAAGCGAGCGTTGCGTGGGCGTCGTCGTCTGTACGTCGCAGTAGCCGGGGAGGTGCACGGTGGCTGAAGAACTGAATCGATCCCTGTTGATGCTCGCCGACCGAGGAACTCCGAGAGGAGCGACCGCCGTGCTCGACGATGCACATCGCGGCGTCGAGGCTCATCCGGGCCGCGCTGTTGCCCTGTGGCGATCCCGCGATCCTGAGAAACGTGTGATCCGGCGGAGCCCGGGACCGGCACGGCCACTGCTCGCGTTCGCCTCGGCGGCGTTGGCGGTGCTGATCGTCGTCGGTGGCTGGGCGTTGTTGATGTCGGATCGACCCGAAACCGCCGAAGACGTTACGGTACCGACGACTGTCCCGGAGACGGTCTCCCCGACAACAGCTCCTGAAACGGTTTCTCCCACCACGGTTCCGGTGGTGACAACCATCCCAGAGGCAACAACGATCCCACCGCCGGCCATCGCCTCGCCAGTCACCTGGCTGCGACCCGAGTGGATCCGCGTTTCCGACGAGACGGGCCCGCTCGGGGGCGACGGAGCCCAGTACATCGAAGGGATCGCCGTTGGTGGCCCCGGCTTCGTGGCGGTCGGCGCCGACACCGGCGGGCAGACCCTTCCGGAGGAGGACGACACGTGGGATGCCGCCGTCTGGGTTTCCGATGACGGTGTCGCCTGGACCCGACTGCCTCACGACGAAACCGTCTTCGGAGGTCCGGGCGCACAGGACATGCTGGACGTTGCCCGGGTCGGAGACGGCTTCGTGGCAGTCGGCGTCGTCGACTACGCCTACTTCGGCGGCCGGCGTTCACCACAGGAGATCCGGCCCAACAACTACGGTGTCACCGGTGTCGATGGACGAGATGACACCGATGCCGCCGTATGGATATCGCCCGATGGGTTGTCCTGGTCTCGGGTGCCCGATCCCGATGGGATCTTCAGCATGCGAGATGACGGATCTTCGGATGATGCCGGGGATGAGGGCATGGAGGCTGTCGCGGTCGGCAACGGACTGATCGTCGCGGTGGGATCGGCCCATGGCGACGCCGCCGTTTGGGTATCGACCGATGGCGTCTTTTGGGAGCGTGTTCCCCACAACGACGACGTGTTCGGTGGTCCCTCCGGTCAGTGGATGCACGACGTGACCTACTCCGGCACCGGATTCGTCGCCGTCGGCACCGATCTCAACCAGGCCGAGACCGGCGGCGGCATCATGCGCGCTGCGGTCTGGGTGTCGGACGACGGCCTCGAGTGGGCGCGCGTGCCGAACACGGAAGACCTCGGGGGGGACCCCGGCGACGACGACGCCGAACCGATGTTCATGTGGACGGTCACGGCCACCGACTCCGGGTTCGTTGCCGCTGGGACCACACCGACGCTGATGGCGGTCTGGGCTTCCGAGGACGGTGTGGCGTGGACCCGGGTGTTCGACGAGACAGCTCCGTTCGCCTATCCGCACACCGACGTCAGAGAGTTCGAAAACCGAAGCCGGCTCAGACATGCCCCGATACGGGCACTCGCCGCGGTCGGCGATGACGTTATCGCCGTCGGCTGGGACCGCGACGCGGCTTTCATGCACACGCCATCAACCGAGTGGAGATTCCATCCCGACCT
>JAUVNV010000106.1 GCA_030599515.1 Acidimicrobiia bacterium | reverse complement strand
GGTCTCGGCCAGTCGCCGCTCAGCCGACATCTCCCGGGCGACATACTCCTCCCGAGACTCACCGATGAGTACCGACGTGCCCCCGGCAGCGAGATGGTCAGAGATGTGGCCCGGGATCGACGCCTCGTCGATGGCGGGAAGGAACACCGCGTGCGCATCACGAAGGAGCTGTTCTCGTTCAGTCATTTTCACCTCTTCGCCGAGTCCTCAGAGAGTAGACACCCACCACGTAGCCCCCGCCCATATCGAAGCCTCTTTGTGTCAAGTGAACCGAGGACTCTGAGAAGGATCTGCAGGATGCCCAGGACGAGGCGTCCTCGCAGGGAGCATTCCCCGGTGGCTCGGGTTGGTCTAGGGTTGCAGAGACCCGGGTCCGGCCGGACACAGGGGGAGTACACGACTTCGACCGTCCAACGGAACCGGCGTGTCGGGGACCGACGAAGCAGGATCGATCGATCAAGGAGACGCAGTGATCAAGCTAGAACTCGATGTCGAGGACTATGACCTGAGTGATGATTTGAAAGCGCGCATCCAGGGTCGGATCGGCGGCCTTGACGAGTTCATGGACACGCTCGATGGGGGGCATGTGACCGTGGCGTGGGAGGGCGGTTCGAACGAGGAGACCAGGGTCAGTGCCCAGGTGTGGGGAGGCGGCGACAAGTTCGAGGCGTCGGATGTTGATTGGAAGCCGGTCACCGCTGTTGACAAAACCCGCTCGAAGCTCGAGTCGCAGATCAAGAAGGCGCATGGCAAGGCGCTCTCCGAGCGCGACCGCAGGCGTAGGTGAGATCCGTGACCGATGCGACCGATCGAGGAGATGCGAGACACCGGACAATCCGGATGTGGTCTACGCAACGCTTACCGAGACCGAGCCGGGGGACGTCGAGTACTTGCTCGCGACGACCGGCAGTGGCTTCGGCGTGATGGCGGTCTCCCACGACTCGGACCGGTGCGTGGTGATCTAGGAGTGTGGGCCGGTATTGGTTGAAGGGTCTTGGCGGAGTCTCGTTGAGATCGAGACTCTGCTTCGATCTGTTCCCGGGTTCCTGGCATGGGATACGGGCGAGTCGCAGGGTGCGCATGTGTGCCCAGAGATCTTGGAACGACGTGGTGCACGTTGGTTCTCCCGGCGAGGACAGGCAATGCTCCCGGCAGGAGAGCGGAGATCTAGTTCAACGGGTTCGTCTGAGTAGGTAGTTGATCCACACGTTCTCATCGACCACGACTCTTTCGGGGACGGTGTACGCCGCGTCCCCGGCTGCCAGTGGGACGATGTCGCCGTCCTGGTTCAAGACGCCGAAGCAGTATCCCCGCGAATGCAGCGTCGACACGATCCTGTCCGTCGCCACAGCCAGATTGCGATAGTTCGCCGAACCATCATGCAGCACGAACACGGCCCCGTCCTTGGCGTGATGGATGCCGCTGTTGGTGATGGTCGACGCGCTGCAGGGGTTTCCGTCGAGCGAACCCCAGGTCCACATCACCAGTCGTGCCGCGTTGACTCCGGTGGCACGGATCGCGGCATCTGCCCGATCGATCGTGTTCACGCTGCCGGAGTCGGACAAGTAGATCGGCATCTCGTACCTGTAAGTGTGATTGGCAACGACGTGGCCGCGATCGGCAGTCCTGCGGACGATATCCGGGTATAACGGGACCAGGTGTCCAACCGTGAAGAACGTCGCCTGGACCCGGCACGATCCAAAGCGGACAACACCGCGTCGGTGCGACCCGGAATCGGTCCGACGTCACACGTCAGCACCGCCGCTCCCGCCGGGTACCAGGAGTCTGGCGTAGATATCGGCACGATATCGTGCCATTTCCTACGCAAGACTCCAGAGGAGGGGGAGGGTGCCGTGTGCCTCTACCGTGGGTGCCGGCGGCGAGCGATGCTGTCACCCTGACCGCACCAACTCGATCACAACAGGAGAGAGGCACCCATGCGTCCGCACTATCTGAAAGCCCTCTTCTCCCCGAAATCGGTCGTCATGTTCGGTGCCAGCGACCGCGCCGACTCCGTTGGAGAGATCGTCTTCAGGAATCTCCTCGAGGGAGGATTCGAGGGTGAGATCTACGCGATCAACCCGGCCCGTGATGAGATCCAGGGTCACCAGGCGTACTCCGATCTCGAGTCGATCGATCGGCCCATCGACCTTGCCGTGGTGGCAACTCCAGCGGCAACGGTTCCGGCCATCGTCGAAGACTGCGGCAAGCACGGCATCAAGGCGATGATCATCCTGTCGGCAGGCTTCCGTGAGATCGGCGGACCCGGCCGAGCGCTCGAACGCAAAGTTGTGGACCTCGCTCGCTCGTACGGGATCCGGTTCCTCGGTCCGAACTGCCTGGGCCTCATGCGTCCAAGCATCGGCCTGAACGCCACCTTCGGCAACAACAACGCAGCCGAGGGCGGCATCGCTCTGGTGTCTCAGTCCGGAGCGCTGTGCACGGCGATCCTCGACTGGGCTGAGAACCGTGACGTCGCCTTCTCCGCCGTCGTCTCGACCGGCATCGGAGCCGATCTCAGCTTCGGAGACATCCTCGACTACCTCGCATCGGATCCGAAGACGCAGAGCATCATCCTGTACATCGAGGGTGTGAGCGACGCGCGCCGATTCATGAGCGGGATGCGTGCCGCCGCCCGTGCCAAGCCCGTGATCGTCATCAAGGCCGGTCGCCATGCGGATGGGGCCGCCGCCTCGATGTCGCACACCGGCGCCCTCGTCGGCGGAGATGAAGCTTTCAGCGCGGCGGTCAACCGATCGGGTGTTGTGCGGGTAGACACCATCAGTCAGGTGTTCGCGGCCGGAGGCACGCTCTCGTCGCGATATCGGAGCAGCGGCCATCGCATCGTGATCGTCACCAACGCCGGTGGGCCGGCGGTCCTCGCCGCCGACCATTTCGCAGATGTCCGCCTCGATCTGGCCGAATTGGGTGAAGAGACCATCGAACGTCTCAACGCGGCCCTGCCACCGACATGGTCGCATCGAAATCCCGTGGACATCATCGGGGATGCCCCACCTGAGCGCTACGAGGAGGCCATCGACATCTGTCTCCAGGATCCCGATGTCGACGGCGTGCTCGTCATCCTCACGCCACAGGCAATGACCCGCCCTCTCGAGGTGGCGGAGGCGGTGGTTGCCGCAGCAGATCACAACGAGAAACCGATCGTTGCGTCGTGGATGGGAGGCCCCCAGGTCAATAGCGCACGCCAGGCGTTCCGTCGAGCGAAGATACCGACCTTCAACACGCCGGAGGCGGCGGTCGATGCGTTCCACTACCTCGCCTCCTACCGGTCCAACCAGAAGCTGCTGCTGCAGACACCGGAGCGCCTGTCTCTCCACCACGAGGAGCCCAACACCGAGGCCGCTCGCCTCATCATCGAGAGCGCCCTTGTTGAGAAGAGGTCCGTGCTGACCGAGCCAGAATCGATGGCGCTCCTCGATGCGTTCCACATCCCGACCGTTCGCAACGGCATCGCCCGGTCTGCCGAAGAGGCTCTGATCCTCGCCGTGTCGATGGGGTTCCCGGTCGCGATGAAGATCTACTCGGAGGACATCTCCCACAAGTCCGATGTCGGCGGCGTTGAGCTCAGCATCCAGAGTGCGACGGACGTACGCGGCGCCTACGTCGATCTCATGGAGAGGGTCCACAGGGCCCGTCCGGAGGCCGTTCTCCAGGGAGTCACGGTCGAACAGATGCGCCGAACGCCGGGTGCTCGAGAGGTCATGATCGGTGTGATCAACGATCCGGTATTCGGACCCGTGATCAGCTTCGGGCTCGGGGGGACCTGGGTGGAGGTGATGGAAGACGTCGCTGTGGCCCTCCCGCCGCTCAACGAGCGTCTCTCCAAGAACCTCATCTCGCGAACCAAGACCGCGAAACTGCTCGGAGAGTTCCGGAACCTGCCGGCGGCCGACATCGATGCTTTGGTGGACGTCTTGCTGCGGGTGTCCAACATGACCTGTGAGCTTCCCTGGCTCCAGGAGATGGACATCAACCCCTTGTTCGTTGATGAACAGGGTGTCATCGCCGTCGATGCGCGGATCGTCGTCGGTGTTCCACGTCCCTCGACCGACCCGTACCACCACATGGCGATTCACCCGTATCCGTCTGATCTGGAGACGCATTTCCAACTCCCCGACGGCACCGACGTGACCATCCGACCGATCCGGCCCGAGGATGCCGAGATCGAGGCCGACTTCGTGCGGGACCTCTCCGACGAGGCGAAGTACTTCCGGTTCATGCACGCGCTTGACGAACTGACGCCCGAGATGCTGGTGAGATTCACCCAGATCGACTACGACCGGGAGATGGCGCTGATCGCCACGACGACCGAAGGCGGGCGCGAGGTCGAGCACGGTGTGGTCCGGTACGTCACCAACCCCGACCGGACCAGTTGCGAGTTTGCTCTGGTCATCTCGGAAGCGATGCGCGGCCACGGGATCGGGCAGCGGATGCTCAGGCGACTCATGGAGATCGCGCTCTCCCGCGGACTGGATCGGATGGAAGGTGAGGTCCTTGCCGAGAACCACCGGATGCTCGATATGGTCAAGTCGATGGGATTCCAGATCCAGAGCAGCCCGGATGATCCCGGTGTCAAGTTCGTTTGGAAAGAGCTCTGATCAACAGTTGCGACCGATCCGTCGGACGCCGTGCGAGAGGAGTGCCCGGAACGCTCGCTGAGGATCGCCCCGGGAATCTGATGTGACCGCTGCGTGTTCAGACGCGTCAACCCCCAATGACGGGTGATCAACACCCGGATGGCAGGCGTCAACGAACCAAGAGGGACATCATCATGAGGAAGCGGAATCTGGTTGTTGCGGTGGGGGCTTTCGCTCTTCTCATTGCGGCATGCTCGAGCGGAGCCGACGAGAGCACCGAGGTGCGACCGTTCTCCGAAGTCCAGGCCACGGAGGCCGCATTCGAGAACGATCCGACCTTCCCGGGTCGGGGGATCCTGCGGGTCGACACGACCGAGCCCATGATCTGCGCCATCGTCTGGGGTGAGACCGAAGATCTCGGCAACTTCAACAACTCACTGGACATGAACGGCACGGGCATCGTCGAACACAACGTCTTGCTGCCGGGGGCCGGGGCCGGACAGACCTACTTCTACCGACTGCAGGGGTCCACGGCCGATGGAACCCTGTACCAGAGCGAGTTGATGACGTTCACACTGCCGCCAAGTGATGACACGGCTTCGGATGACGCGGCTGCCGAGCACGGCGTGAACCTTGCCGAAGGAGCGACCGTCATCGAGGTCAGCAGCGAGTTCAGCGCATCGTGGGCGGGGGCGAATGCATTCGACGGTGACCTCAACACCGAGTGGTCCAGCGCCGGCGACGCCGACGAAGCGTTCATCACCATCGACCTGGGCTCTGCACAGGAGATCGCCGGGGTGGAGTTCCTCACCAGGACGATGGCAGATGGCTCGGCCACCACTGAGACGTTCTTCGTCGTGGTGAATGACGGAGACCGCTTTGGACCGTTCGTTGCAGGGAATCCCGCCAACCCCGTGCTCAACGAGGTCTCGCTCACAGGACAGATCCTTCGATTCGAGGTTCAGGACACCACGGGTGGCAATACCGGAGCCATCGAGATTCGCGCGTTCGCCCCGGTCGCCATGTCCGGGGGGTGAACCGGGCACTTCGGGCTATGGTCGACTGAATGATCGAGGTCAGGCCAGCCCAGAACGTCGGCAGCGCTCTCACGTTTGTGACGGAGCGAGTCGCGGCGCCGGTCGAGGCGATGCATCGAGTCATCGCGGGACGCTGGTTCGGCCCGTTCGGAGCTATCGGTGCGCCGGTTCGGAAGGCGCACGACGCGTTGACGACCGCGACCTACGAATCCGTGCGACTCGGTGTCGCCGCCGTGGGAATCGGTCTCGACGAGTTGATCACGTTCGAGTCGGGCACAGTGGACTCGGTCCAGGCGTTCGTGAACGGCATGTGGGGTGACGATCTCGGCCGACACGAGGACCGACTGGAGATCACACTGTCCATCCGCGACCGCGGGGGAGCGCCGGTGACGATTGGTCCCGACCTCGCGAGGGTCTTCCCGGCTGCCACCGATCGACTGGTCGTGCTCGTGCACGGACTGGTCGAGACGGAACGGTGCTGGCACGGCACCGAGACCGAACCCGGCCTGGCAGAAGCGCTCGAGGACCATGCCGACCTGACGGCGGTCTCCATCCGATACAACTCGGGGCTACGGGTCTCGGAGAACGGGATGCGACTTGCGATGCTGCTCGAGGAGGTCCATTCCGAGTGGTCGGTTCCGGTGCAGTCGATCGCTCTCATCGGCCACTCGATGGGTGGCCTCGTTGTCCGCAGCGCCTGTGAGATTGCCCGCACCAGTGGCCACCGATGGATTGAGGACGTGGGTGATGTGGTAACGGTGGGGGCACCGCATCACGGTTCGCCGCTCGAGAAGGTCGCCAACGTGGCTGCATGGGGTCTCGGAGTCGCGTCGGAGACCAAACCTCTCGCCGAATTCGTGAACGAACGCAGCGTCGGGATCAAGGACCTCCGATTCGGCGCCATCGGCGAGGACGATTGGCGAGGCGTCGACCCGGACGCGTTGCTGCGCAATACGGTCCGTAGCCGCCCCCTGCCGCCCGGCATCGACCATCATTTCGTGACGGGCGTTGTCACTTCGGACCCGACCCACCCGGTGGGCAACACTGTGGGCGATCTGGTGGTGCGGCCCGGAAGCGGCACAGGAGACCAGCATCATGGGCCGAGAAACACCGTTGTCATCGGTGGCAAGAACCACTTTGGATTGCTTCACGCCCCGGCCGTGATCAGCCGTGTGATGGATTGGCTCCTGGCGTCGCCCGTTCGTGATCGATCCTGCGCCGGATAGGTGGAGCGGCCCTTGGGTGGAGCCGACGAACCGGCGTGGGCCTCCGGCATCACTCCAAGCGGTCTCCTCCGGATTTCGAGGTTCCCTCCACGTCTCCATGCGGTCGGAGACAGGACGGTGTTGGATTCGACACGCCTGGGTCTCCGCCGATGGCCACGACCTCGCCGTCTCTTGTGGCAACGTACACGACTCCGTCGGTGACGGTCGGCGTCGATGTGATCGCCGCACCGCCCTCATCCCACTCCCAGATCTTCTCACCCTCGGCCAGATCGATCGCATACACCGATCCGTTGCTGCCACCGATGTAAACGACCCCGCCGGCAACTGCGGGTGTGGTGTTGAACGTCGCGCTCGCGAACTCCTCGGAACCCGGGGCCGGCCACGCGCTGCCATCAGCCCACGTGCCGACCTCGCGCGTGACGAAGCCGGTGCCGATTACCTGGATGACGAAGCCATCCGCTACGACCGGCCTGGTCTTGAGTTCTCCACCGATGAGAATCGGGGCCTCCCACTCACAGGTCCCCGCTTCAAGCACGTGAATGTTCCCGTCGGTGTTCGCGGCGTAGATGCGATCACCCGCGACGACCGGCGTGAGGAAATCACCCCCGGTGACTACGTCACATCGCGTCCCTTCATGGGAATCGATATCGACGATGTAGAGATCGCTCCCCGAAGCGAAGTACAGATCGTTGCCGCTGAGCGTCATGTCCGTCGTGATGGGACCGATCGGCTCTGCCTCGGGTGCGGGCCACCGCCAGATAGGCCCGTCATCAGGATCGTTCAGGAAGAGGTTCAACGCGGCGACGTAGCCGTCCTTCGAACCCACGTACAGCTCATCGGCACCGACGGCCGGTGTCCCGCTCGGATTGATCGGATACTGCCATCGCTTGCGTCCAGTATCGGCTTCAAATGCATAGAGATCGGATCCGTCGGTGGCGACGTATGTGAAGAGGTTCACGCCACCCTCCTCTCCGAGCTTGGTGCCCTCGACCGTCGCGAGGATCTCGGCGGATGTGGGGCTCGATGCTGCCGCTTTGCCGGTGCGCCTGTCGATGAAGTAGACGTTCCGCCCTTGACCGATGATCACCTTCTGCCGGAGCACGATCGGTGACGAGCTGTACTCGCCTCCGGCGTCGTCGTTCCTCCAGTAGAACCCGGTCGGTTCGATCACACCGGTCGCATCAGAGGCTCCCACTCGACACGTGTTGGCGCCGAGTGTGAGCCATTCACCGGTGAATCCGGCGAAGTCTTGCGATGGTTCGATCTTCGTGACCTCGATCGGTGGAACGGTGGTCGTCGGAGCGGTCGTTGCGGTGGGACCGGCCGCGACCGTGGGCACGGGGTCCGGTTGGAAGAGCGTGAGAGCCAATGCTCCGCCCGCGATTCCGAGCACGATCACTGCCGCCGCGGCGACCATCCAGACCATGGCTCTGCGAATGCGGCCCGGCTTGCGGCGAATCAGGCCCCGCTCCCTGCGCTGTGCCGGACTGAGCACAGATGCGCCGGTGAGTCCCGCTGCCCCGAGCGCATCATCGAGATCGGCCTGGAG
>JAUVNV010000002.1 GCA_030599515.1 Acidimicrobiia bacterium | reverse complement strand
TCGTGCGGGACTGGATGATGCTCCAGGACGTCGGCGACGACCGTAGGGACGAGATCGACGATGGCCTCTACTTCGAGCAGCCGGATCGGACGAACAAGATCGTTGCGTGGTGGGTGATGCTGCTCCTGTCGGTGGCGATCGCGACGTTCGGGATCTTGCAGGATTCGACGGCTGTGGTGATCGGCGCCATGTTGATCGCACCGTTGATGACACCGATCATTGGTACGGCGGCTGGTGCGGTCAATGGTTGGCCCGCCCGGATCACGGCGTCGCTGGGGATGATCGCTGCTGGTGTCAGTGCATCGATCGGCCTCGCGTTCATCATCGGTGCGTGGGCGCCGCAGCTCATCCCTCTCGCAACGAACTCTCAGGTCACGTCCAGGGTGAGTCCGAACATCATCGACATGGGGATCGCTCTCGCTGCGGGTGCGGCGGGTGCGTTTGCGAACGTGAACAAACGGGTCTCCGCGTCGATCGCGGGTGTCGCGATCGCTGTGGCCCTGGTGCCGCCGCTCGGCGTTGTCGGGTTGACCCTGCACGCCGGGATGTTCGGGGACGCACTCGGAGCGTTTACGCTGTTCTTGACGAATCTCGTGTCGATCATCCTCGCAGCGATGATCGTGTTCGCCCTCACCGGGTTCGCTCCCGTCTCTCGTATCAAAGAGAACGCGAACGAGATCAAACGGGTAGCGATCACGGTCAGCATCGCTGCGATCCTCATCGCCATCCCGCTCGCCATCACAGTGTCGAGCGTCCTCACAGCCGCAGCCCACCAGGCGAATGCTCAGGAATCCGTAGAGGATTGGCTCGAAGACTCACCCGAACTGAATCTCAGGCGCATCGAGGTGAAGGGTTCGGACGTGTCGATCGTCGTCACCGGACCCGAGAACACTCCGGCAATCCAGGACCTCGAGGATGCACTCACCGAGTCCTTCGGCAAGCCGGTCACCGTCGAAGTGGAGCACATCCCAGCCATCGTCGTCATCTACTCCGACGCCGACGGCGAGACCCGCACCGAAGTCGGTGACGACAGGTAGGCCAGCTCAGGCCGCCCTCCTCCGCTGCCTGCGCCAGATAGCGAGTTCCCGAGTTCGAAAGGGCCTACGAGTTGTCGTGTGACGCGATGTGCGGGGTGTCCCCGGACGCGGTGGCGCTCGGGCGTTGATCGATCTCGACGGTCGGAAACGCCGGCTCGATGTCAGCGTTGGCGAGTGCCTTCTTCACCGCGCGGATCACGCCATCGGTCGCCGAAGAACCCGAGGACATGGATGACGGGTACCAGTAGCTGACCGTCAGCGTGATGGCGGTGTTGTGGAAGCCGGATGCCTGGATCGCTGGTGCCGGATCGCTCAGGACGTCTTCGACCCCGGCGATGGAGTCTGTCAGAGCCAACGGGATAGGCGATGACCAGAACCACGACGGCGGCAAGCACATCCCAACCCGTCACCTGGGCGGAGGCGAGGGCATCCTGAATCTGCTGGACCTGGTAGGAAGCGTGGCTCACGATCATGGAATCTGTCTCACTCCTCTCCCAAAGAGTGAACCCGGGGTTGCAGTCCCCGTATGCGCGGCCGTGGGCGCACAGGATGGAGCGGGTGAGGAGAATCGAACTCCCGTATTCAGCTTGGGAAGCTGATGTTCTGCCATTGAACTACACCCGCGGGGGAGGTGATTGTAGTGCTGCTGTTCCGTCTGCGGTCAGAAGGAGAGGAGACCCAAGGTGGTCATGATGAGACCGACGGCGATGAGCCAGTATGCCCTGGCCGGTCTGAACTCGCCGTCCTCGCCCTTCGGCTTGTTGCCCTTGTGATGCTGCCAGACGGCGAAGCCGTTCCCCACCAGCATCGCAACGCCGATCGCAAGGACCATCAGCACCAACATGCGGTCCAAATCGAGTACTTCAACGAAGTCGACGTCGTTCACGAGCGAGACGGTAGTCCTGAGCGAACGTGGAGGCCTCGGCCGGGAGTGTGCCCCTATCTCGGATTCTCGATACCCTGAATGCAGGCCCCCGTGTTCGATCCGGGGGCGTTGTTCATGAACCACCAACTCACATCGACGTCCCGACCGAGCCGTCTGCCGGCCGTTCGCGGGATCACGCTGTCGTGGACGCTCTGGGTATTCGGCCTCTCGACAACCCTGTTGCTCGTCGGTCTCTGGGGACGCGCCGTCACTGTGGACGACGAGACGATCGCCCGATCCACCGAAGCTGCACTCTCTGCGGATCTCGTCACCGAGAGAGTGTACGACTGGATCAGTTCCGGCCTCTCCGCAACAACCGGGATCACCGACGCGGAGTCCGAACGGGTCCTGGACGAGGTGCGCTCCCATCCTGCTGCCGCAGGCGCCATCGACGACCTTATCGATGACGTCGTTCGTGCTCTGATCGCTCCGCCGGGAGCCGAAACCAGCATCGACGTCGCCGCGGCGCTCACTCCCCTCGTGCCCGAGGTCGTGTCCGAACTCGAGGAACAGGGGATCGACGTTCCGGCCGGTGCGGTAGAGGCAGCGGTGGAAGATCTCGATCCCGTCGCTCTCGACACCGGCGAGGCGGTATCGGTCGGTGTCATTACCGACCAGGCGGGGGCCATCCTCACCCGGGGGGTGGTCATCGCAGCCGTCATGCTCACGGTCGCGGGGGTCTCGGCGGTTCTTCTGTCCGAAGATCGCTGGCCCATGGTCCGATCGCTGGCAACGCGGGTCTCGTTCTCCGCCCTCTCGTTCGCTGCGTTGTTCCGGATCGGTGGATGGGCGCTCGACCCCGACGGTGGTCGATCCCCGCTGCGTCGAAGCGGGTCGATCCTCGTCGGGAGCAACCTCGATGTGTTCCTCGTCGTCGCAGGGCTGTCCGGAGCGCTCGCGACTGCGATCTGGCTGATCCGTCACATCCCACCCCAGGAGTCTGGCGTAGATAACGGCACGATCGTGCCGGCGTTATCTACGCCAGACTCCGAAGCGGGCGACGCCGACGACACGTCGACGCAGGAACTCGTCACTGTTTGAGCGCCGTCGTCTGCCGCACGACACTGAATCTCACCCACGGGGCACTCGCAGAGGGCCTGTCGCGCATCATGACACGGGACTGATCGGTCCCGAACGGTCGCGGCACTACGCTCCACGCGATGGCTGCGGAATCCAAACGGCTCGTGATCCTTGCGCTCGTGGCGAACGTCGGAATCGCCATCACGAAATTCGCCGCTGCTGCGATCTCGGGCAGTAGCGCGATGCTCTCCGAGGGCATCCACTCGCTGGCGGACTCCGGGAACCAGCTGTTCCTGCTGCGTGGGCATGCCGCATCACGGTGGGACGCCAGTGTCCAGCACCCCTACGGACGTGGCAAGGAGATGTACTTCTGGAGCTTCATGGTTGCGGTCTTCCTGTTCGTCGGTGGGTCGGCGCTCTCGGTCGCTACCGGTATCAACAGGATCCGGAGCCCCCACGAGCACGGCGATGAAGGCCTCTGGTTCTCGCTCGGTGTGCTGGCCATAGCGGCCCTGTTCGAAGGGTTCATCGCATTCCGCCCGGCGTTGAAGCAGTTCAACGAGCAGCGGGCGGGGCGGACGTTCGGCAAGACGATCAAGGAATCCAAAGATCCCTCCCTGCTCGTCGTGCTATTCGAGGACAGTGCGGCGATCGTCGGACTGTTCATCGCCGCAGCGGGACTCATCGCGGCGGAGTTGACGGGAAACGGCCTATGGGACGGCGTGGCGTCGGTGCTCATCGGCGCACTCCTCGGTGGCGTCGCATGGATCCTCGCCGTCGAGATGAAGTCGCTCCTGATCGGTGAGTCGGCGACCCGGGAGGAAAGGGCGAAGATCCGCGCCGCGGTGCTATCGGTCGGTGAGGTGAGAACCATCGACCGACTCCTAACCATGCAATTGGCGCCGGATGAGATCCTCGTCACGATGGATCTCGACTTCGATGAAGGGACCGCCGGGGACGATATCGAGCGTGCCATCGTCGAGATCGAGCAGAAGATCACCGAGGCCGTGCCGTCGGCTACACGGATCTTCGTCGAACCGGTGGATCGATGAGGGCTTCGGCGCCGGCATCGTCCGGCAACCTCGGGCCGGGGTTCGACGTTCTCGGACTGGCCCTCGACCTGCATTGCGTTGTCGATGCCGTTCCTGCCGATCAGATGACGGTCGACGATGGGGATGGGCCGGTCACGCTCACCACCGGAGACATGCTGTTCGACGCGGTGATGGCCGCCACGAATCAAGCCATGGCGCTCACCGTGAACAATGCCATTCCCCGGGCCCGGGGCCTTGGATCGTCGTCGGCGGTCACCACCGCCGCTGCGGCGGCTGCCCAGCGGTCGCTTGGTGGTGAGCCGGTGAGGGGCGAGATCTACGAGATCGTCGCCGCCATCGAAGGGCACGGGGACAATGCTGCTCCGGCCGTGTGGGGCGGTCTCATGGCCGTCGGATCGACCGGGCCGTACGAACTGCAATTCGATGATCGGCTCATACCGATCGCCGGGATTCCGGACACGCGATTGTCGACGAAGCGAGCCAGGGAGGTGGTGCCGTCGGAAGTTCCGTTGCCCGCGGCTGCTCGCAATGTGTCGAGAGCGATCCTTCTGGTGGAAGCGCTCCGAACCGGGGACCCCGATGCTTTCGCTGGGGCCGCCGGGGACGAGTTCCACGAACAAGTGAGAGGCCCGCTCTCTGCGGTCACCACAACGATGATCGAGGCGGCCCGCGAGGCCGGCGCTCTCCACGCCGCCTGGTCGGGCGCCGGGCCGACGACACTCGCCCTGGCAACGGAGGAGACCAAGGGGTCCGTCATCGAAGCACTGAGCGCCGTGCTCGGCGAGGCGGGAGTCGTGCGAGTACTCGGCGTCGACTACGAAGGGTTGCGTTAGCAACCGACCGTGGCATCGTGAGGTACCCAATCCGTCGTGGGGTGAGCGAGCCTGATCGACTCGACGAACGCCTCGAACAGGAGATGGGATGCCTCGTCACAATTGTCGCCGAGGAATTCGGGGTGCCACTGCACAGCTAGGAGCGGCCACTCATCGTCCTCGTGCTCGATCCCCTCGATTACGCCGTCGTCGGCCCAGGCAACTGCCCGGAACCCGGGGCCGAGCACCTTCACAGCCTGGTGGTGGATGGAGTTCACCATCAGTTCCGTGGTCCGGACCGCTTTGGCGATCTTGGAATTTGCATCGATCGTGACGGGCTGATGGGCCTCGTAGACAGCTTCACCTCGAACGCCGTGGTCGGTCGAACCGATCGCGGACGGAATGTCCTGGATGAGCGTTCCGCCGAGGGCGACGTTCACCACCTGGAGACCCCGACAGATGGCAAGGACCGGGAGACGACGGCTCTTGGCTTCATGGACGAGAAGGATCTCGAACTCGTCCCGGTCGGAGTTGGTCTTGCGGATCTCGGGGTGGGGCTCTTCGCCGTACCGGCAGGGCTCCATGTCTCCTCCGCCGGTGAAGACGATGCCGTCGAGACGATCGACGAGCGCTGCGACGCCGTCGTTCGGTACCGGGGGGAGGATCACGGGGACGCCGCCCGCTCGGATTACAGAGTCGGTGTACGTGTGTCCAATGACATGCGAATCGAGGTTGCCGGAGGCACTTATTGCCTGCTTCGGTTGGGACGTCACCCCGACGATTGGCCGCATCCGGAGGATTCTACAAGCGTCGACGATGTTGGCTGCCGGATCCCGGAGTGACACCTGTTTGCGTAGCGGCCTATCCTCCGCGAACCTTATGGGCTCCGGCCCGGCCTCGCCGCCGCCGGAACCGGTCCCCGAATACACCGAGTGAGGTCTCCTGCATGGGTTCGCTGATCAAGAAGCGTCGGAAGAAGATGAGCAAGCACAAGTACCGCAAGCGCATCAAGGCGAATCGCCACAAGACGAGGAAGTAGCGGCTCGGCCGCCGTACCGGGTACTGAGCACTCGGTACTGACGCCGGTCACACGTCTTTGAGGAAGCGCTCGATCTCATCGACGAGATCACCCGTCCGTCCCGGATCCATCTCCCGGCCGTTCTCAGCGACCTCGCGAACGTACTCGGCGAGGTCGTCCGATTCTGCAACGGCCTCGTCGACCTGGACGATGAACTCGGCCTCAAGGTTGCGGAGTTCTTCGCTGTCTCCGTCAAAACCGACGACTTCGCCGGCCTTGCTGAGCAGAGCGCGCATCGCCATCGGATTCGGATTCGCCGCGAGGTAGTGCGGCGTCGCCGCCCAGATACTCGTGGCCGGGATGCCGGCCTCCTTGCACGCTTCTCCGAGCACGGCGATGATCCCGGTCGGCCCCTCGTAGTCGGTAGGCGGCAATGTGGTCGCCTCGAGGAATGAAGGGTCGGTGGCGACGGCCGACAGGGGGACGGGTCTCGAGTGGGTGACCGATCCGATGTAGGCACCGAGCATCGTTGCGGACTCGACGCCACTGTCGGCGAGAACCGCCGTCACGGTTCGGGCGAAGGTCTTCCAGCGGAACGTCGGTTCGTCTCCGACCACGATGACGAGGTCGTGGTCCCGATCGGGGCGTTCGATCGCGTAGAAGCGTGTCTCGGGCCACGTCATCGCTTGGACGGCACCGTTCTGGACGGAGACCGAGGGGCGGTGCTCCTGGAAGTCGAAGAACTCCTCCGATTCGATGATGGCGAAGGGGTGCCGGACGTCGCGGTGCTCCAGCAGATGGCGGAGGGCTCCGGAGGCGGCATCACATGCGTCGTTCCAGCCTTCGAACGCGAGAACCGCGCGCGGCCGGCGAAGGGAAGGTTTTCCGAAGCGTCGTACGGGGTTCACGACCGGAAGGCTATCGGGCGGACGCCGTAGCGCCCATCGAGTGTCACCGTTGTCGCCCGACGCGGCACCGAACCGCGATAGGGTCGAACGGCCTCCGTCCTGAGACCTCCGGCCCTAGGCCACCCTGCCGGCCGTTCGTACCGTGTACCGGAGCATCCCAGGATGGAGACGTGACAGAACCACTCGTCATCGATCGTGAGGGCGTCGATGCTCTCATCGACGCCCTCATCGACCGGGGCTACGAGGTCGTCGGACCGACCGTTCGTGGCCAGACCATTCTCTATGACACGATCACATCGACCGGGGATCTACCGGTCGGCATACGCGATCGGCAGGAGGCCGGGACGTACCGTCTCGAGGAACGAGACGACGACGCACTCTTCGGGTACGTCGTCGGGCCTCAGTCGTGGAAGAAGTTCCTCACGCCGCCTGGGACCGTGTTCTGGAAGGGACTTCGTACGGCGGACGGATTCGAGACGGTGGAACCCGAGGAGCCTCCGAGCTACGCGTTCTTCGGAGCACGTCCTTGCGAGGTGGCGGCGATGAAGATCCAGGACGACGTGTACCTGCCCGTCGAAGACGGCATCTACACAGAGCGGCGAAAGCGGTCGTTCACCGTCGCTGTGAACTGCACCGAGCCCGCGGCAACCTGCTTCTGCGCCTCGCTCGGAACCGGGCCGGATGTCAACGAGGGCTACGACATCGCCCTCACGGAAGTGCTGGGCGGCGAAAACCACTACTTCCTTGCCGAGGCGGGGACCGACACGGGCGCCGATGTGCTTGCGGAGCTCGCAGCCCGCGAGGCTCGCGACGAAGAGGTCGTCACGGCGCGTCGACTCGTGGTCCATGCGACGGACCACATGGGGCGGACGCTCGAGACGAAGGGTCTGAAGGACCTGCTCTATGCGAACCTCGCGAACCCGTACTGGGATGAGATAGGAGAGCGCTGTCTGTCATGTACGAACTGCACGATGGTGTGTCCCACGTGCTTCTGTTCAACCGTTGAGGACCGTCAGGCGCTCGACGGGTCCAGCGCAGAGAGGGCGCGGACATGGGACTCGTGTTTCACTCTCGACTTCTCCTACATCCACGGCGGACCGGTTCGTTCGTCGTCCTCCGCGCGTTACCGCCAGTGGCTCACGCACAAGTTGGCGTCGTGGCAGGACCAGTTCGATTCGATCGGATGCGTGGGGTGTGGACGCTGCATCACCTGGTGCCCGGTCGGAATCGACATCACGAGAGAAGTAGCAATGATCCGGGAACGGGACATCCGCCGGGTTGCGGTCGGAACTCCCGCCGTCAAGGAGGTAGCCGAATGAGTGAAGTGTTCGACCTGATCGTCGAGCATCCCTTCTTTGCGGGGATGACCCACGACCAGATCCGGATCGTCGCGGAGACGGGCGCGCTGGTGTCCTATCACGAAGGGCAGACGATCTTCACTGAGGGCACGAGCGCCCTTGGTCCGCTGCTCATCCTGGACGGTGACGTTGCGCTCGAGATGCAGACGCCGGGGCACGGGCCGCAGGTGATCCTCACCCTGCATTCCGGCGACTTCCTCGGATGGTCGTGGCTGTACCCGCCGTACCGGTGGACCTATGACGCCCACGTGCACAGCGATACCGAGGGCATCTGGTTCGACGGACCCAAACTGAAGAATGCCTCCGAAGTCGATCCAGCTCTCGGATATGAGCTGATGAAGCGCTTCACCGAGATGCTTGTCAACCGCATGCAATCGATAAGGATTCAGTTACTCGATGTCTACTCAACTCCTCGCTGAACCCGCCGTACGCCCGATGCACCCGGTTCCCTGCCGGGTCCGCTCGGTCGTGCGAGAGCTCGAAGACACATTCACGCTCGACATCGAACCACCGGAGAGCGACTGGGGATTCGCACCCGGTCAGTTCACGATGCTCTACGCCTTCGGAGTCGGTGAGGTGCCGATCTCGATCAGTGGAGATCCGAACGATCCGAGCCGGCTCGTTCAAACGATCCGGGCCGTCGGGCCGGTCACCGACGCTCTCACCTCCGTCTCACCGGGAGACTCCGTCGGCGTGCGAGGCCCATATGGGTCGGCGTGGCCGACCGGCGTCGCCGAGGGTGGCGATCTGCTCATCGTCACCGGCGGAATCGGGCTTGCTCCGCTTCGGCCCGCGATCTTCGAGATTCTCGAGCATCGTGATCGCTACGGCAATGTCACGCTCATGTACGGCGCCCGATCGCCGAGCGAGCTGCTGTTCGCCGACGAGCTCCAGGAGTGGCGTGGTCGATTCGACCTGGACGTCCTGATCACCGTCGACCACGGTGATCAGGTCTGGCGCGGACCGGTCGGTGTTGTGACGTCCTTGATCAACCGTGCGTCGTTCGATCCAGAGTCGGCCGTGGCATTCGTCTGCGGTCCTGAGATCATGATGCGATTCACGATCCAGGACTTGGAACGGAAAGGGATCACCGACGATCGGCTGTACGTCTCGATGGAGCGGAACATGAAGTGCGGGATCGGCCTCTGCGGTCATTGCCAGCTCGGGCGTCACTTCGTTTGCAAGGACGGTCCGATACTGAGCTGTGCTGCGATGTCCGACACGTTCTGGACCAGGGAGGTGTGACATGGCCCTTCCGACTCTGGCGGTTCACAAGTTCGCTTCGTGCGATGGCTGCCAACTGAGCCTCCTCGACCTCGAGGACGAGCTCCTCGCCGTCGCCGGTGTCATCCAGATCGCCAACTTCATGGAAGCGTCACGCGAGGTGCTTCCACCGCCCTATGACGTGACTCTGGTCGAGGGATCGATCACGACCGCCCATGACGCCGAACGGATCAAGCAGATCCGGGAGGAGACTCCCTTGCTCATCACGATCGGGGCATGCGCTACGGCAGGCGGGATCCAGGCGTTGCGCAACTGGAAGGACGTCGACGACTTCACCCGGTACGTTTACGCCCACCCCGACTACATCGACACGCTGCAGACCTCGACGCCCGTCGCCGACCATGTGCAGGTCGACTTCGAACTGCGCGGGTGCCCGGTCTCGAAGTACCAATTGCTCGAGGTGCTGGTCGCGTTCCTCCAGGGGCGGCGCCCGAACATCCCGACCTACAGCGTGTGCGTCGAGTGCAAGTTGAGGGGCAATCCGTGTGTGATGGTGTCCCACGGCACACCGTGCCTTGGCCCGGTCACCCAGGCAGGTTGCGATGCCCTGTGCCCCGCGTACGACCGGGGCTGCTTCGGTTGCTTCGGTCCGATGGAGAGTCCGAACACGGCCGCTCTCGCCGACCAATGGGGAGTCATGGGCGCATCCGACCGGGAGCTTGTCGACGCGTTCAGGAGCTTCAACGCTTGGTCCGAGGCGTTCCGTGTTGAGAGCGACCGGCGGGAAGCAGCGATCGAGATCGGAGGTGCGCGATGACGAACGCTAGAGAGATCTCGGTCGAGTACCTGGCACGGGTCGAAGGCGAGGGATCGATGCGGGTCAAGGTCGTCGATGATCAGATCGAGGACGTCGAGTTCTCGATCTTCGAGCCGCCCCGGTTCTTCGAGGCGTTCATGCGGGGTCGGCCCCACACCGAAGCACCGGACATCACGGCACGGATCTGCGGCATCTGCCCGGTTGCGTATCAGATGAGTGCCGTCCACGCGATGGAGGACGCGTTCGGTGTGACCGTTGGAGGCTCACTGCGCGAGTTGCGCAGGTTGCTCTACTGCGGCGAGTGGATCGAGAGCCACGCGCTGCACATCTACCTGCTCCACGCTCCCGACTTCCTGGGGTACGAGAGCGGTGTCCACATGGCCGCCGATCACCGGGAGGTCGTTGAACAGGGTCTCCGGCTCAAGAAGGCCGGGAACTCGATCGTTGCACTCGTGGGCGGGCGCGAGATTCACCCGATCAACGTCCGTGTAGGCGGGTTCTACCGGACACCGACGAAACGCGAACTCGAATCGCTCGTCCCCGAACTCGAATGGGCCAAGGACGCAGCAGTGGCGACGATCCGCTTCGTGAGCGGATTCAACTTCCCCGAAGCCGACATGGATTTCGAGTTCGTCTCGTTGAGCCACGCCGACGAGTATCCATTCAACGAGGGTCGGATCGTCTCGAGCAAGGGTCTCGACCTGGCGATCTCCGAGTACAACAACTACTTCGTCGAGCAGCACGTTGAGCGATCGAACGCCCTCCATTCGCAGATCCGCGAGCGCGGCGCCTATCACGTCGGTCCGCTCGCCCGCTACGCCAACAACTTCGAGAAGCTGACGCCGTTCGCTCAAGAGATGGCCTTCGACGCTGGCCTCGGGACCATGGTCGCCAATCCCTTCAAGAGCATCGTGGTGCGTGCCGTCGAGGTGCTCTACGCAGTAGAAGAGTCCCTGCGGATCATCGACGGCTACGAGCAGCCACCGGAGCCATACGTGGCATACAGGGCGGTCGAGGGTGAGGGGCACGGTGCGACGGAAGCCCCCCGAGGACTGCTGTACCACCGATATCGGATTCACGACGACGGGCGTATCGCCGACGCGCAGATCGTTCCCCCGACGGCTCAGAACCAGTTGACGATCGAGTCGGATCTCCGGTTCGTTCTCGAACGGCACCTCCATCTTCCCGACGACGAGTTGTCGTGGGTCCTCGAACAGTCGATCCGCAACTACGACCCGTGTATCTCATGCGCCACGCACTTCCTCGACCTGACGGTGGAGCGTGGCTGACGTCGTCGTGATCGGGGTCGGGAACCGGATGATGGGGGACGACGCTGCGGGGCCGGTCGTGATCGACCGGCTCGCCGGCCGACCTCCGGAGTCGGTTGCCCTGGTCGAATCGGTCGGGGATGCCACACATCTTCTCGACACGTGGCGCGACGCCAGGCTGGCCGTCGTCGTCGACGCCGTGGTCTCGGGTGGCGTTCCCGGCTCGATTCATCGTATCGACGGGAAGGGGGGATTCCCATCCTCGTGGCGCTCGGCATCGACCCATCTCATCGGCGTCGTCGAAGCCATCGACCTGGGTGGTGCCGTCGACATGTTGCCCGACGAGTTGGTCGTCTTCGGGATCGAGATCGGGAAAGTCGAACCGGGAGTGAATCTGAGCCCCGAAGTCGACGCCGCAGTTGATGAGGTGGTAGAGATGGTCTTTGCTGAATTGTCGGTAATCGGTAATCGGTAATCGGTACTCGGTAATCGGTACTCGGTACTCGGTATCCGGTATCCCGTAGTCGGGTCCGTAGTCCGATTCCGGTCTTTCTACTTTCTACTTGCAGCCCGTCCCCTGCTCTCTCACACAGCGAGCGCAGCCAGAACGTCCTCCACGCCTCCGCCGACCACGACGGTGGGTTGGAACCCGCGCGCTTCCAGGTAGCGCACGGCCATCTCCGACCGGTAGCCACCACCGCAGATGATCCATACCGGTCGTTGTGGGTCGAGAGCCTCTGGAAGCCCATCGCGAAGGTCCGGCACGTAGGTGTGGATCGAGTGCCGGATCGAGCCGGCGGCCCACTCTCCGGGCGCTCGAACATCGAGGATCTGTGGTGAATCGAGACGAATCTCCGCTACGAAGTCGGCGATCGGAGCAAGGCGGTAGCTCCTGAGATCCTCGCGGTCGGTGAGGTCGTCGACGACGCCGATCACGCGGTCGTAGCCGACACGAGCCAACTGGGTCACGGCATTCTCGACGTCCTGCCCTCCGTTGGCGACGAGCACAATCGGCTCATTGAATGGCACGAGCCACCCGGCCCAGACACCCATCTGATCCTCGAGTTCAAGGCCGTACGAATCGGGGAGGTGCCCGGCTGCGTAGTCGGCATGGGGCCGGATGTCGAGAAGGAAGGCATCGTCGGGGACTTCGTCGACGTTCAGGGACGGAATCGGAACCTTCGGAATCGGTTCTGGTCCGGCGAGGTTGATCGGGGCCATGTACGCGTAGTAGTCCGGATACGGCTGAAGGCCGGAGAGGGCTTCTGCAACGAAGGAGTCCTCCGAAGAGTGTCCGAGCACCGGGTTCGATCGCTTCTCGAGACCGATCGACGATGTATCGGTCTCGGCGACGGACGCCGTGCAGAACGACCCCGCTCCATGTGTGGGGTAGAGGGAGACACGGTCCGGCAACGCTGCGAGGCGGGTGACCGACCCGTATTGGAGGCGGGCGAGTTGGTCGGCCCGGTCGATGCCGAGAAGATCCGTGCGTCCGGCTGATCCGACGAGGAGACTGCCACCGGAGAAAAGGGCCACGGCTTCGTCGTCGACGAGCACGAGGTAGCTCACATGCTCCGGTGTGTGACCGGGCGTGTGGATCGGACGGACGGTGAACGGGCCTCCGTGGAGTTCTTCGTTGTGGAAGGCGGGCAGGTGGTTGAACGCGACACCTGCAGACGCCGGAATGACGAGTTCGGCACCGGTGGCTGCGGCAACGGCCCTACCCCCCGACACGTAGTCGTTGTGGAGGTGGGTCTCGAGCACGAATCGTGTGTCGAGATGAGACGCAGCCTCGACGAACCGATCGATGTCGCGCTGCGGATCGACGATCAAGCCGATGCCGTCGTGCTCGAAGACGTAGGTGGAGTCTCCCAGGCCGGGAGTGGGAACAACTGTGACGTTCATTGAAGGCACGAAGGACAGCGGGTCAAGCGGTGCCTGTCAATTCCGGTCGAAGCGACGGAGACGGAGAGAGTTCGTGACCACGGAGACCGACGAGAATGCCATCGCTCCGGCGGCGATCATCGGATTGAGGAACCCGAGTGCGGCGAGCGGGATCGCAGCGGTGTTGTAGCCGAAGGCCCAGAAGAGATTCTCTTTGATCGTCGAGAACGTCCTCCGGGCGAGCCGGAGTGAGGTGACGGCAAGCATCGGATCGCCGCTCATCAGGACGACGTCACCGGCTTCGATCGCGACGTCGGTCCCCGATCCCACCGCCATGCCGAGATCGGCCTGGATGAGCGCCGGAGCATCGTTGATGCCGTCACCGACGAAACCGACCGAGATTCCTTCGTGCTGCAATCTGCGGATCTCTTCGGCCTTGTCGCCGGGGAGGACCTCGGCGATCACGGTGGTGATGCCGATCTCGGCGGCGATCGTCTCGGCGGTTCTCCGGTTGTCTCCGGTGAGCATGACGATATCGACGCCCATCTCTCTGAGTGTGGAGATCGCTTCGGCCGACGACGCCCTCACCGTATCGGCGACGCCGATGGTTCCCTGCACGGTGCCGTCCCATCCGACCAGGAACGCCGTGTTACCCGCGATCTCGATCTGTTCCATCGCGTCCGTGTACCGCTCGGGGATCTGGAGGCCCCGCTCGGCCATCAGCTTTGCCTTCCCGACGGTGACCTCGACGCCCTCGACGGTACCGACGACGCCCTGGCCCCGCAGTGCCGAGAAATCTGTCGGCGTTGAGAGTTCTACGTCGCGTTCCTCGGCGCCGAGTGCTACGGCCTTGCCGATCGGATGCTCGCTGGCGGCTTCGACCGATCCGGCGAGGGCAAGGAAGTGAGCCTCGTCATCATCGGTAACGACGTCGGTGAGGGTCATCGCGCCGCGAGTGAGGGTTCCGGTCTTGTCGAAGACCACGACGTCCACAGAGCGCGCCCGCTCGAAGACCTCAGCGTTCTTGAAGAGCACACCGAGTTCGGCCCCACGTCCCGAGCCAACCATGATCGCCGTCGGAGTTGCGAGGCCCATGGCACATGGACAGGCGATGATGAGCACCGCAACTGCGTTGCGAAGAGCTACCGGCACGTCCCCTCCACTCACGAGCATCCAGGTCACGAACACGACCGCTGCGATCACGAGAACGGTCGGAACGAAGATGGCCGACACGCGATCCGCGAGACGCTGGACCGGAGCCTTCGTCGCCTGCGCATCCTCGACCAGTCGCACGATCTGCGCCAGCGCCGTGGCGTCGCCGACCTTCCGAACCTTGATCTCCAGACGGCCTTGCTGATTGATCGTCGCCCCGAACGCATCGTCTCCCGGAACCTTGTCGACGGGCATCGACTCGCCCGTGAGCATCGACTCGTCGACGCTCGACGAACCGGCCGTGATCCTGCCGTCCGTCGGGATCTTCTCGCCGGGCAGCACAACCACGGTGTCTCCGACCAGGACATCGCCGACGTCGACCATGACCTCGGAACCATCCCTGACGACCCGGGCTTGCTTCGCCCCCAATTCGAGGAGCTTGGTGATAGCGCGAGAGGCGCGACCCTTCGCTCGTGCTTCGAAGAACCGGCCGAGGAGGATCAGCGTTGTGATCATGGCGGCGGTGTCGAAGAAGACGGCAGAGCCTTCGAACATCGCAAACAGCGAGTAGCTCCACGCGGTGATCGTTCCCACCGACACCAGCGTGTCCATCGCAGGGCTCATAGACGTGATCTGTTTCCACGCCGCCCTGTGGAACTGCCACCCGAAACCGAAGACGACCGCGGTGGTGAAGATCGCCTGGAGGGCGAAGTTCCACATCTCCTCTGGGCCGAGCATGGCGAGCAGGAACACGGGGATGGTGAGAGCGGCCGCACCGATCAGGTTCTTCCGCTGGTAGATGACCTCTTCGTCGTAGCGCTCGCTGACGCTGACCCTCTCCTCGCCTGCGACGACGGGTTCGATCTCGTACCCGATCTTCGCGACCGCCGCCCGAAGGGCCTCGACGTCGACATCGGGGCCGACCTCGGCCCGAGCCTCGTGTCCCGCGTAGTTGACGATCGCCGTCTCGACACCGTCCTGTTTGCCGAGGACGCGTTCGATCCTCAGCGCGCACGAGGCGCACGTCATGCCTTCGACATCGAAGGTGATCGATTGTGTGTCGGTCATCGTGGACTCCGGACGGGTCGTTCTCAGCTCTGGTCGGGGACGTCGTAGCCCTGTTCCTCGATGGCGGCCACGATCGCGTCGAATGTGGTGTCAGAGCCGTCGTAATCGAGATCGACGGTGCGTTCCTCGATGTGGACCTCGACCTTGTCGACTCCGTCGAGGGGCGACACTGCCCCCTCGATCGAAGACTTGCAATGTCCGCACGAGATCTCGGGGACGGTCAGTGTTCTGGTGGACACGGTGATCTCCTTCGTTGCTCCGGGCCCGAGCGTATCAATGCTCCACTCCTTGTAGAACGTGTTTCGTCGATTGACTATTTCAGAAGCAGGTTCCCGATGCGGCGACCGGTGACCCACGACCCGGCGATACCCATGGCCATGAGGTAGGTGACGTTGATCAGCATCGTCCACTCGAGAATCCCGAGCGTGAGGCCACGGATCAGGATGACGCCGTGGTACAGCGGCGAGATCCACGTGACGATCTGGATGAACTCCGGGTAGACGTCGATCGGATAGAACGTCGCGGAGAAGAGGAACAGCGGGAGCGTGACGAGCGCGACCAGGTCGAGGTCCTGCCAGGTCCTCATGTAGGTCGTTGCGGCGGTCCCGACGGCTCCAAACGCGAATCCGATGAGGATCGCGGCGGGGAAGGCGAGCACGCCGTACGGGGAGTGGATGAGGCCCATCACGGCCATCACGACGAGGAATGCTGCTGAGTAGATCGCTCCACGACCGAGAGCCCAGGCTATCTCCCCGGTTGCGACGTCCTTGGCCTCAAGCGGGGTTGCCAGGACTCCGTCGTAGATCTTCCCGTATTTCAGCTTGAAGAACAGGTTCGTCGACTCGAAAACAGCGCCGTTCATAGCGGACGCGGCCAGCATCGCCGGTGCGACGAACGCCGTGTATTCGACGGGGATACCGGCTACCTCAACATCACCGGCAAGTTGCCCGATGCCGACGCCGATGGCGAACAGGTAGAAGACAGGTTCGAAGAATCCCGAGAGGAAGACCGGCCAGAACGACTTGGTCGAGAGAAGGTTTCGCTCTACGAGATATCGACCCCGCCACCGGCGTGGGAGCGGTGGCACGACCCTGGCGACGAGATGGTCGGTCGTCATGGTGTCAGTCGCTTCCGAAAGGGGCCGATCGCCAGGGCGGTACCGACAGCGATCCATGTCACGAGATACATCACGCTGATCCACCACGCGACGGCCGGTTCGGTCCCCACAACAATTGACCGACTCAGTTCGACGCCGTGGAACATCGGTGTGGCGAGAGCGATCGATTGGAGCCAACCGGGGAGTTGCGTGATGGGGAAGAAGGCACCAGAGAACAGGAACATCGGGATGACGACGAAACGAAAGTACAGGGGGAGGCCGGTGGGTTCCTCGAGCCTGGCGGTGAACGCGGTGGTGGCGGCCGCCATGGCAAGCCCAACCAGGAGGGCTGGTCCCACGGCGAGCAGGGACTGCATGAGTGGGGCGACTCGGAACGCCGACATGATCACCGCGAAGATCACGGAAACCATCAATACGCGTGCTCCCGCCCACAGCATGTGACCGGCGACCAGACTCGGGATCCCGATCGGTGTGGCGAGCTTCGCGTGGTAGGTCTTCACCCATTTGATGCCGGCCATGACCTTCCAGGCGCCTTCACCGGCGCCCGTCTGCATGGCGGTGGCGACGAGGAGGCCGGGAGCGAGGAACGTGAGGTAGGAGACACCTTCAACGCCGCCGGGGAGGTTCTGATCGACGAGGGAGCCGAGGCCGACGCCCATTGCAGCGAGGTAGAGGACCGGGCTGAGGAAGCTCGAGAACATCGAACCGCGCCAGGTGCGGCGGTACACCCTGGCTTCGGATTCGAAGACTCGGAGCGGAATCGGAGTCGCCATCAATCGATGAGGGATCGGCCGGTGAGGCGGAGGAACACGTCCTCGAGGGACGATCTCCTGGCCAATATCGTCTCGGGTTCCAGGCCGGTGGTCGCGATTCTTGCGATCGTCTCCTCGGCATCGTCCGTGTACAGGAGAGCGCGATCGGCGAGAACCTCGGTTCGGGGGGCGAGATCTTCGACTCGCCCGGCGACCCCGTCGAGCACGCCTGCGGGGAAGCGCACTTCAACAACCTCGCGTGGGGCGTACTCCTCGATGAGCGAGAGTGGTGAGCCTTCAGCGACGATCTTCGCCTTGTCCATGACCACGAGACGGTCGCAGAGTTGTTCCGCTTCATCCATGTAGTGCGTGGTGATGATCAGCGTCACGCCCTGCTGCTTGAGCCGGTAGAGGCGATCCCAGAGGACGTGGCGCGCCTGTGGGTCGAGTCCGGTCGTGGGCTCATCCAGGATGAGGAGATCAGGTTCGTTGATGAGACCTCTCGCGATCGTCAGTCGCCGCTTCATTCCGCCGGACAGAGCGTCCACCTTGGATCGGCGCTTCTCGGTGAGTTGGACAAACTCGAGCAGTTCGTCGATTCGCTCTCTGACAACGGCTCGCGACAGGTCGAAGTAGCGGCCGTACATCATGAGGTTGTCGTAGACGGTGAGTTCCTGATCGAGGTTGTCCTCCTGTGGCACGACACCGAGCCGGGACCGAAGCTGGGGCCCCTGTTGCTCGGGGTCAAGGCCCAACACGGAGAGTGTCCCTTCCGTGATCGGACTGACCGCACCGATCATCCGCATCGTCGAGGTCTTCCCGGCGCCGTTCGGGCCGAGGAATCCGAACGACTCACCCTGTTCGACCGAGAAATCGATGCCGTCGACCGCGACGAACTCACCGAATCGTTTGGTCAAACCGGTTGCCTGGATGAGGGGAGCCATGGGTGCAGCAGGCTAGGACGGCATGAGTAGCTGAGTAGCAAGACGCAAGACACAAGACGCAAGACACAAGTGCCGAGAATCTGTCGCAGGCGCATGACACTATGGCGTGGACCAGAAAGGAGTCGCCATGTCCACTCCCATCTCTGATGCCGGTGCCCTGTATGCTCGTCTTGAGGAGGTGCTCGGTCACGAACACGCCGACACGCTCATGACGTACCTACCAGCCGAACCGGGGGCCCGGATGGCGACGAGATCGGATGTCGCCGTGCTGGAGCGGCGATTCGACCGTCTCGAAGAACTGCTCGGCGCCCGGTTCGACGCCATCGACGGACGGTTCCATCTCGTTGATCAGCGGTTTGAGCAGGTGGATCAGCGGTTTGAGCAGGTCGATCAGCGGTTTGAGCAGGTCGATCAGCGTTTCGATCGAATGGACCGGCGGTTCGAGACGATGGACGATCGCATGTACGGCCTCCAGGACGTCATTCGCGATCAGTTGCGAACCTACACGGTGACCATGATCGGTGGCATGACCGCGCTCGCAGCCATCTTCGCGGCGCTGCTCGCCTTCATCGCCTGACGAGACAGTGTTCACGGACTACGGACTACTGCGCCGAAGTCGGCATCAGCACACTCGTCGGACCGTCGGATACGGGTTCACGTAGGCGCCGCCGATGCGGCCCATGCCGAGATGGAGGTGGGAGGTCGAGGCGTTCCCCGTCGCTCCCATGTAACCGATGAGTTGACCCTTGCTCACTCGCTGGCCGTTGGTCAGCCCGGCGGCGTACCCGCTCAGGTGCGCGTAGTAGTAGAAGTTGCCGTCGTCGCCGTAGACGTAGACCTGCCGACCGCCCGCCGAGTGCCAGTTGAGTCGAACCTTGCCGGAGTTCATCGCGACGAGCGGCGTTCCCATCGCCCCGGACATGTCGACGCCCTTGTGTGTTCGTCCGCCGGGTCGTGGGGCACCCCAGGTGTCGATGAACCACGTGTTGCCGGCGACCGGACAGACGAGGCCGGGTGTGTTCGAAGCCGGGAGGCCGGCGGCGGCACTGCTGCTGGCAGCGGCCGACGCATTGTTCGCGGCCTGTTGCCGTGCGGCTTCCTCTCGCGCGCGTCGAGCAGCTTCCTCGGCTTGCCTGCGGAGCTCGGCTTGATACCTGGCGTAGGCATCTTTGTACTTGTCCTGGGCCTCAGCGAAGACCCGATCAGCCTTCTCCCTTTCGAGAGAGAGGCGCTCCACGACGACCGTTTGCTGCTCCTCGAGGACCTCTACCTCGGCCCGCTTCTCGGCGATCTCGACTTTCAGACGATCGTTCTCGCGGTTGACCGCGGTGAGAAGGTCGAGCGATGCGAGATCCCGTTCGGTGGCATGGCCGATGAGAGTCTGGCTGGTGAGAAGATCCTGGATCGAGCCGGCGGTGAACGCAGCCGTGACGAGGCCCGTCCCCGAGTTCGTATACGCCTCGACGACGAGTTCCTGGGCATCGGCGCGAAGGGTGTCGACCTGCTCGTCGAACTCAGCGATCTTCCGATCGAGTCGCGTGATCGTGTAGTTGAGCTCCTGGAGTTCGGCCTCGATGCCCTCCAGTTCGGAGATCGCCTCACCAACGGCCTGGTTGGCTTCGATCAGCTCTTGATACGCCCGTTCCTGAGCAGCTTCGGCGTTGTCGACGGCCTTCTTCGTCTGCGCACCGGCGGGAACGGGGACGACGGCGAGCAGCGCCAGGAAGAGCAAGAGGATGATCGGCGTGATCGGTTTCGATGAGAACATGCAACACGACAGGCTAGGCCTGGAGGGTGGATATTCGCCAAATGGAACCCTCCGGGCAGACGCGTTTTCGCGACGTTCCATACATCGACTGAGATCCCGACCAGGAGCGGACACGGTGGGCGACGGGTACTCTTGAGGTGATGCCGCAACGAGAGATCCATGTCTTCAGATAGGGTTTCGTTCGCACCGCGCCGAACGACGGTTGGGCGGACGGCGGCCGGGCTGATGGCGCTGTCGTATCCGATCGTGATGGTGGTGATGGCGCTCGCCGTCGGGCCCCGGGAGGCCGGCGACCTGCAAGACGTCGCTTCGAGTTTCATCGCAGCGGTGATGCTCGTCATCGCACTCCCAACGTCGTGGTTCCTCTCGTTCGACTTCATCGACGTGTCGCGAACAACCGTGGTGATCTTCGGCGCCGTGACCAGCCTGCCTCTCTGGTACTTGCTCGGCACGGCGCTCGCCGTCCGGTCGGAGACGTGGGGGCGCTGGCTGCGTCGCTACGTCACGATCGCCCTGGTATGGACGCTGGCGAACCTGGGAGTACTCGCGGTCGTGGCGATGCTGACGGGCTGAAGCCAGCAGACAGCGGATAGACAACAGTAGAACACGCTTCTGGCTGTCTGCTGTGGGCCGCTAGCTGTGTGCTCTCTATCAGAACAGTTGCGGTCTGAACAGTTCGTCGTGGCGGCTGATGGCGTAGCGGTCGGTCATGCCCGCAACGAAGTCGATCACCTGGGTCAACGTATCGGCATCGTCGTGGCGGTAGGTGTCGGGGAGCTCCGAGGGATGAGTCACGTAGTACTCGACGAGGTTCCTGATGATCTCTCTGGCCCGGATCCGCTGCGGCTCGACGTCTGCCCTCAGGTAGACACTCTCGAACATGAAGCCACGGAGCTCGAGCATGACGTCGAGTGTGTACTCGTCCATCGCAACCTCATCGCGCTCCATGGACGTCTCGATCACGGAGGCGATCATCGCAGCGATCCACTCACGCCCCGGCTCACCAAGGGTGTCGAGTACCGGCGCCGGGAAGTCGGAGGGCCGGAGCACACCGGCGCGAATCGCATCGAGTGCGTCGTGAGCGAGATACGCAATGCGATCGGCGAATCGAACGATGGCGCCTTCGGGGGTTCGCGCCGGGTTCTCTACCTTCCACGGGTGAGCCATGATCCCGTCCAGGACCTCGAACGTGAGATTGAGAGGTTCGAGCACCTCGAAGATCCGCACCGACTGTGCGGAGTGGCGCCACTCGCCGTCGACGAACTCGCTCAGCGCATCCTCGCCGGTGTGGCCGAACGGGGAGTGGCCCACGTCGTGTCCGAGACAGATCGCCTCGGTCAACGCCCCGTTGAGACTGAGGGCCCGTGCGATGGCGCCGCCGACCTGCGTGACCTGGAGCGTGTGCGTGAGGCGGGTGACGTAGTGGTCGCCCTCCGGGTTCATGAAGACCTGGGTCTTGTGCTTCAGTCGCCGGAACGCCTTCGAGTGGAGGATGCGGTCCCGGTCGCGCTCGAACGAAGTTCTCCACGGGTCTGGTTCCTCCGAAGCGGCACGCCCGACGGAGTTGACCGAGAGGGTCGCTGCCGGTGCCAGGTCTTCCCGTTCGAGCGCCTCCGCTATCCTTCGGGTTCGGAGACGGAAGGCGGTCATCAGGCCCCGAGTTCGGTGCTGGGGGGCCGTCCGGCACCCGTGATAGCGATCATGCCCTTCGACAGCATGCTGGTCGATGGCTGCCCGGTGATGATCCTCCGTCGTATGGACGACGAGACTGCGTCGATGACAAGGACAACACCGATCGTTGCGAGCAACGCCGCACCGGCCTTCGGCCAGTCTGCCCTGAAATGCAGCCGGGCGACGATGTCGGCGCCGATGCCGCCGGCACCGACGAGGCCGAGCACTGCGGAGGCGCGAATGTTGATCTCGAACCGGTACAGCCAGTACGCGACGATCGTCGGCATGGCCTGGGGGATGATGCCGTATCGCATCTGCAGCGGCAGGGTCCCACCTGCTGAGCGGATCGCTTCGATCGGCCCGTCGTCGACGCCCTCGATCACCTCGGAGGACAGTTTGCCGAGTGTGCCGATGGAGTGAAGACCGATCGCCAGAGCGCCGGTGAACGGTCCCAGGCCGAACGGAACGATGAGGATCACGGCGAGGATCAGCTCGGGGAACGCCCGGATGGCGCTCAGGAAGGCTCTCGTCGGGATCGTCATCCAGCGGGGGGCTACGTTGGTCGCAGCCATGAAGCTGAGCGGGAACGAGAAGACGGCACCCATCATCGTGCCGATCCAGGCGATGTAGATCGATTCCAGGAGCTTGGCCACGATCCGGCCGCTGTCGTCGAAGTCGGGCGGGAACATTCCCGAGAGGAGAACCCAGATCTCTGAGGGGGCTCGCCAGATGCGCTCCGGCGAGATCTCGAGGCCGATCACCGCCCAGATGAACGGTACGACGATCGCGATGCCGACAACCCAGCGGATGATGCGCGGGCCGAGGGGCTCTTGAGGCCGGAACTGCTCCATCTTCTCATCGGGAGTGAGGTCCGGCACGGTCATACCAGCTTCCTCCTTGCCCAGATCGAGAGCCACTCGATCAGCAGCACCGAGACGAAGATCACGATGACGATCGCCATGACCTGGTCCCACTGGAAGAAGTTACGGCGCTCGTTGAGGAGACGGCCGATGCCACCGGCGCCGACGAAGCCGATGACGACGGACGCTCGGATATTCAACTCGAAGATGTAGAGCGCGTACGCCACGTAGTTGGGCCGGACCTGGGGAAACGCCGCATACTGGATGACCTGCGTATGGGTAGCGCCGGAGGCCCTGCCGGCTTCGAGCGGACCGATGTCGATCGCATCGACCGTCTCGGACAACAGCTTGGCCATGATGGTGAGCGAGAACATGATCATCGCGAGCGCTCCGGCGAAGGGGTTGCCAAATCCGACGGCGGTGGCGAAGAGGATTCCCCAGACCAGATCCGGAATGGTGCGAGTCACGTTGAGGAGTCCTTTGGCGATCCGGTAGGCGAGGTTGGAAGGCGCCGTCATGCGGGACGCGTAGAACGCGAGGGGGAGTGCGAAGATGTTCCCGATTGTGGCGCCGACGATCGCGATCTGGAACGTCTCGATGAAAGGCTGAACGATGTTGAAGGTCTCGGGCTGGCCGACGCTCTTCGGCCACTTCCAAACCGGCGGCCAGAAGTCGTCGACGATCTCACCGACGCGAGTCAATTGCGTGGCGATCGCCGCGGTGGAGAACTGGATCTCGTTGTAAGCCATCACCGTGAGGACGAGAACGAGGCCCCCGGCGAACAGGGAGGGGAGTCGCGTCGCGAACGACACGTTCGCACCGAGGCCTATGCCCGATGCGGCGAGGCCGGTGACGACGAAGAGTCCGATCGTGAGTGCCTGGATCTCGCCTGCGTCGATCTGTCGAACGTTCAGCGGGGCGAGGACACCCATCGTGGTGGCGGTGAAGAGGGCGAGCGTCGCGCCGCCGCCCCAGGCGAGCGCCTGGAATCCGATGATGCCCGCCCGGTAGCCGGGACGATGGCGATAGACCACGAAACCCGTGGCTGCACCGTAGATGAGCCAGCCGATCGCGGCGATGAGCGAGAGCTTGAAATCGACGGGGCCGGTACGAGCCGCGAGCACCCAGTCGAAGAACGAGAGTCCGAGAATGCCTGCAACGACGAGAATGACGGCATCGATCCAGTGTTTGGTGATATCGGCCCAGAAGAACACGCCGAACGTGACGAGTCCGACGAGGATGCCCCACAGAGGCCCCACCGGTCCAACCCAGCCGACGATTCCCGTCGCGGCGATCCCGATGCCGAGTGGGAGCACGTATCTGACGGCACGCGTTGGTTCGACGGGCCGTACCTGGGTCTCCGGGGCGAAGAGGGTCACTTTTCGTTGAGCAGATCGTCGGGTGTGATAGCGCGGCCGTAAATGCCGCGGAAGACTTCGTCGTTGACGTCGGCGATGTCGCCGTCGAACACGACCAGGCCGTCGTTCAGTCCGATGAGGCGCTTCCCGTATTGGCGGGCAAGATCAAGGAAGTGGAGGTTGATGAGCGTAGTGATACCCAACTCGCGGTTGATGCGCTGGAGATCGCGCATCACCATGTGCGACGTGACCGGGTCGAGCGAGGCGACCGGTTCGTCGGCGAGGATGATCTTGGGCTCCTGAGCGAGGGCGCGAGCGATGCCGACACGCTGCTGCTGACCCCCGGAGAGGTCGGAGGCACGAATGTAGGCCTTCTCAACGATGTCGACGCGTTCGAGGGATTGAAGTGCGATCTCCTTGTCCTCGGCGGGCCAGAGGCCGAGGAGGCTCCGCCAGCGGGGGATCTTCGAGAGCCGGCCCATGAGCGCATTGTTGACGACGCGAGACCGGTTCACGAGGTTGAACGTTTGGAAGATCATGCCGACGTCGGATCGGACGGCCCTCAGTTCTGATTGGGATGCTCCCACGACCTCGCGGCCGTCCACGAGCACCGACCCCGCGACCGGGACCAGACCGTTGATGGCCCGGAGCATGGTCGATTTCCCCGCTCCGGAGAGACCGACGACGACGACGAACTCACCCTCCTCGATGCTCAGGGTCACGTCCTTGAGCGCGACAAGACCCCCCGGGTACGTGACGGACGTGTTGGTGAAGTCGATGAAGCCCATGAGTCGCGGGAAGGGAGGGGGCCGGCCCTGCGACCGGCCCCCGGTGTTCCGTCCCTAGCCGTCGAGCACGCCGGCCTGTGCGGCCGCCTCGCGGACGATGTCGAAGTCTTCATCGCGTGCGAGCCGGATGCCGGTCCATCCGTAGATCTCGTCGAAGACGGCTTCGCCCTCTTCGGTGTCGAGATAGGTCTGCGTCGCGTCGAAGATCGCAAGCTGGAGGCTCTCCGGCAGTTCACCGCGCACCGCAACGACGTCGTTTGGGATCTGCTCATCGGTGATGTTGAACACGATCACCTTCTGGCCCACATCGGTGTAGTCCTTGCGAACCGAGCGGCGGGCATCGTCGTAACTGACACCGATGTCGAAGTCGCCGTTGTAAACGGCCTGGACGGTGGCGGAGTGCGACGTCAAGTACGAGTACTCGAGGTCGTTCTCGATGTCGATGCCGAGTTCGAAGAGTTGGAGTTGGGGGTACAAGCCGCCGGACGTGGAAGTCGCCTCGACAAACGCGATCGTCTTGCCCTTCACCACGTCGAGCGACGCCGTGCAGACGAGGCCCTGTGCGACTTCTGTGCCATCCTCGAGGACTTCCTGCCCCAGTCCGTCGTCGTTGTAGGCCCAGCCGACCTGGAGCGCAGGGACTTCGGTCGGATCCATGATCGTCGGAACACCGTCGACCAGTTCGTATGCTCCCACGACGGGCTCGTCCTCACACAGCGACGGGTCGTTCGTGAACCACTGCCCGTGGTAGAGGTCCGAACCGAATCGGATGGACTGGATCAATACGCCGATAGTGGGGTACAGCTCTTTCGCCTGCACATAGCCGAGCGGACCGAACGCGCCGAGGTCGGCGTTGCCGGCGCCCATGGCGACGACGAGACCGTTGTAGTCGGCGGTGATGATGCCCTCGAACGTGATCCCGAGCTCCGCGGTGAGATAGTCCATGTAGGGCTGCACCGTGTCGCTCAGCTTCTCCTGCTTCTCAGACGGAATGAATCCGAAGAGAATCTTCTCAGGCCAGTCGGCCTTCAGATCAGCAGTCGTGGTTGTCTCCGCCGCGGCTGCGGTGGTCGCCGCGGCTGCGGTGGTCGTGGTCTCCTCATCGCCGGTGCTCGCGCATGCTGCGATCAGCATCGCGAAGGCGAGGAGCAGGACAATAAGAGGTGATTTCCTCATTTGTTCTCCCGTAGTGATACGGACGCGGATGCGTCCCTTCCATCAATGCTCAGGATACCCGGTGCGCGATGCGATGCTGAAATGGCTCATCGCCGGCGAGCGTTGACGAGCGTCTCGAACTCGGCCCAGCCGTGAACATCCGTGGTGCCGGGAACGGATTCGTTCCACGGGCGGACGTAGCGGCACACCATCGCCTCGGGTCGGTTGGTGTGGAGTTCGGCGATCTGGCGAGGGGAATCGTCCAGGTAGACGTCACAAGGGATCTGCCATTTGGATTCAGTGATATGGACTTCGCGGGCCGGGATGCGCCGGTCTGCGATCCAGGCGAACGTGTCGTGCACCGCCCAATCGGGTTTCGCGGTGATGATCACGACCTCGTGACCCTTGCTCAGTCTGCCGAGCGCCTCGAGGGCACCCGGGTAGGTCTCGAGGTGCCGGAACACGGACCCGTGGACGCCTCTGGCCGCCCAGCGCCAGAAGGCCCCCTTCGATTCGAAGTGGGTCAGGTGGTCCATCGCGTCCCACGAGTCCACCTGGTCGGTGCTGACGTTCGATCCGAATTCGTCGTTGTAGCGGTTCACCCAACCCGTACTGAAGTCGGCGACGACACCGTCGAGGTCGATCCCGAGTCGCACCCCTACTCCTCGACGATCTTCCCGCCGAGGAGGTCGGCGACCATATCGGCGGGATCCTCGGGGTCCTCGCCCTCAGCGAGATCATCCTTCTCGGGTGCTCGGAGCGGCAACTCGTCTCCGGTCTCCATCTCTGCCGGCACCTGGTCGTCGTCAGAGCGGAACTGGAGCGTGACCGTGCAACCGAGGATCTCGGCGGTGATGGCTTCGAGGGCGCCTCGCAGTTGTTCGTCGGCGTTCAACTGCTCGAGATGGAAGTGCTGGTGCGAAGGCATCGTGAGTACGGCGACCGAACCCTCGACCGATCGCGGTTCGGCAACTTTCACGAAAGCGTGCCGGCGAGCACCGAAGTCCGATCGGATGCGCGAGACGACAACCGGCCAAGCCGCAGAGAAGTCGGCAAGAGTGACGGTGGATCCGGCTTCGCCGGGTCCACCGTCGGTAGTCGGTAGTCGGTAGTCGGTAGTCGGTACTGAATCGCTCGCCGTTGGTTCTTCGACCTCGACTTGCTCCGGCTCGCCGCTGTCGGCCGTCGGCTGTCGGCTGTCCGTCATCTCGTCTTGGATCTCGCCTGTTGCCCGTCGCCTGTGGCCTGTCGCCTCCTTCGGGCTGTCTCTTTTCTCCTGTCCCCCGTCTCCTGTCTCCTTCGTCGGGCTGGCAGCCGGCGGCTGGTATCTGGGGGCTCCGACCTTCACGTCTCGCTCCAACCGGTCCATTCGTACCGCGAGCGCCTCGGCATCGACCGTCGTCTCCGGTCGGGTCAGGCGGATCACCGCCAACTCGAGCATGAGTCGCTCCTCGCGGCCCTGTCGGAGATGCAGGAGTGCTTCGGAGAACAGGTCGATGGCGCGCAACACGTCGGATGACGGCACGACCTTCGCCATCCGGCGCCACTCGTCGAGGATCTCGGGCGGTTCGTCGGTGATCTCCTCGAGGTTCGGCGCGTACTGGGCGAGGAAAATGCCGCGGAAGAAGCCGAGTGCGTCGGCGACGAACCGTCGCAGGTCGGCGCCGCGCGAAGCGAGCTGGGCGACGAGTCCGAGCGCCGCGGGTGCGTCCTGATCGGCGATAGCGGCCACCAGTCCAGTGAAAGCCTCGTCATCCGCCAGTCCCAGAGCCCGGGTGACGCCCTCCGACGAGACGGTGCCGTCCCCCAACGCGGCGACCTGCTCGAGCAGGCTCATCGAGTCCCGGACCGATCCACGGGCGTGGGTGGCGATCATCGAGAGGCCGGCATGATCCGCTGTGAACCCTTCGCGCTTCGAGATCTCTGCGAGGTACCCGATGAGGGTCTCCGACGACACCGGATGGAAGTCGAACCTCTGTGATCGGCTCCGGATCGTGTCGAGCAGCTTGTACGGCTCGGTCGTGGCGAGCACGAATACGACGTGCTCGGGCGGTTCCTCAAGCGTCTTGAGGAGAGCGTTTCCTGCAGCACGCGAGAGCATGTGGGCCTCATCCAGGATGTAGATCCGGCGGGCGCCTTCTGCGGCGGCGACCGTTCCCACGTTGACACGGATCTCCCGGACGTCCTCGACCTTGTTGTGCGACGCCGCGTCGAGTTCGATGACGTCGAGCGACGTCCCCTCGGTGATGCCGGCGCACGAGGCGCACTCGTTGCAGGGTTCGGCGCCCGTCGTGCGGTTGGTGCAGTTGAGCGACTTCGCGAGAAGGCGGGCCGTCGTCGTCTTCCCTGTTCCGCGGGGCCCCGCGAAGAGGTAGGCATGGGCGACCTTCTCGTCCGTGACCTCCCTGGTGAGGGTTCCGATCACGTGATCCTGTCCGATCACCTCATCGAAGCGCTGCGGCCGGTACTTTCGATAGAGAGCTTGGTAGCGAGTCATTGGGCCGAAGAGTAGAGAAGTAGAAAGTAGAAAGTAGAAAGACGAGAGCTGCAAGCCACAAGCTGCAAGCTTCAAGAACTGCGAACTACCGGATACCGGATACCGGATACCGGGCACCGGGCACTCAGTACTCAGTACTCAGTACCCTTCAAGCCATGTCACAACGAATGCCGAACGATATGCGCCAGTTGATGCAGCAGGCGCAGCAGATGCAGGCGCAGATCGAGGCCGCACAGGCCGAACTCTCCGCGAAGACGTACGAGGGAACCGCCGGCGGTGGCGTGGTGAAGGCAGTCGTACGGGGATCGGGAGAACTCGTCTCGGTCGACTTCGAGCCGTCGATCCTCGACCCCGATGATCCGGAGATGGCCGGAGATCTCGTCGTCGCGGCCGTCAACCAGGCGCTCTTGGCAGCGTCGGAGGATGCAGCAGGCTCGATGGGAGACGTCGCAGGCGGGATGGATCTCGGCGGTCTGCTCGGCTGATGTTCGAACCGCCGGTCCAGCGCCTCGTCGACGAACTGGCCCGGCTTCCGGGTATCGGTCGGAAGAGCGCGCAGCGGCTCGCGTTCCATCTCCTCAACGCAGAGGAAGCCGACGCGGTCCGGCTCGCCGACGCGATCACGTCGATGCGGCGCGAGGTCCGGCTGTGCTCTCGTTGCTACAACGTCACTGCAGAAGAGGAGTGTTCGATCTGTCGTGATCTACGGCGTGACACGTCGGTCGTGTGCGTCGTCGAGCGTGCTCAGGACATCCCGGTGATCGAGAAGACCGGGGAGTTCAGCGGCCGCTACCACGTCCTCGGAGGTGCGATATCTCCGATCGAGGGGATCGGTTCGGATCAGCTCAGAGCGAAAGAACTCGTCGACAGGGTCGGCGCGGAGAACATCACGGAGGTCATCGTCGCGGCGAATCCAACGCTCGAAGGAGATGCGACGGCGATGCTCCTCGCCCGGATGTTGAAGCCGCTCGGTGTCACCGTCACGAGACTCGCTTCCGGTCTACCGGTCGGCGGCGACCTCGACTACGCCGACGAGATCACGCTCGGTCGAGCGCTGTCGGGACGCTTGGAGATGTAGGACCGGCGCCGCTGGTCAGTACTGAGTATTGGGTACCGAGTATCGAGTACCCGGTCGCCGGCCGTGAGACATGGTTCGGTGGCTGTCCGCTGTGATCTGTGGTCTGTCGTCGAGGGGGTTCAGGGGTCTCGGTTGTGGGTGGTGTAGGTGTGGCCGAGGGGGCTGGTCCATTCGATGTCGCCGTTGGGGAGGTACTGGTAGGTCCATCCGTGTTCGTGTCTGCCTCCGTGGTCGTGGCGGCAGAACGGGCCGAGGTCGCAGGTGTCGGTCCTGTGGCTCTTCGACCATTCGATGCGGTGATCGAGGTCGCATTCGGTGGCGGGTATGCGGCAACCGGGGAAGATGCAGGTGTCGTGTCTGGCTTCAACGACGCGGCGTTGGCCGGTGGTGGGTCTGCGGCGTGTCGTGCCGGTCGCCACCGGGTGACCGTTGTGGGTGACGGTGTAGCGCCATTCGGCTCCGGTGTGGTCCGCGATGATGTGGCGGGTGATGTCGTCGACGACGGGGCCGTAGCCGGCGAGTTCCCCTGGGCTGGCGGCGAGTCCCATGAGGGTTTCGAGGTCGACGCGGATGTCGACGACGCCGCCCTTGCCGGAGACGGTTCTTCCGCAGAGCAGGTCGACGTAGACGTCGGCTCTGAGCTGGTCCATGCTGCGTGACTCGTCGGGCCCTCGGAGGCTGCTGGCGAGACGGTCTATGTGTTGTCTGGCTGCGATGGCCCGGTCGGGTGGGAGGTCGAAGGCGCAGAGGTTGGCGGTGCCGTCGTCGGTTGGTTCGATGACGACTCTGCGATCCGCGATGGCCTGGTCGTAGCGGCGTTGGGCGGTGTCGGGGTCGACCGTGATGGCGAGCTTGCGGATCCGGGCGATGAGTTGGCCGGTCGTCAGGTGGGGTGCGTCGTCGATGATCCGGTCCGTGACCAAGCGGGCGGTGTCGTCGTCGAGGTGCGTCGTCTGCCAGACGATGGTGCGGGCTCTGCGCTGGTCGATCACACCGGACGACAGGGCGCCGGCGACCCTTGGGAGGCGATCGCGCAGGTCAAGGGCGAACGACAACTCGACGTCCGCGGCCCTGCGGGTGAGCTGCAGCGCAGCACGCAGTTCATAGGCGGCGCCGTCGGCTGCTCCCTCATAGTCCTGGTGTTCCTCCTCCTGGTAGGCGTCGACGATCGACGCCATCGCCTCATACGTCTCCGCCGTGTAGTGCGACGCCATACGCTGCCGCGCCTTCAACACGGTGACCCGGTCGGTGCCACGGAGCCGACCGATGTCGATGCCGGACAGCACGATGCCGAGGAACGGGCCCGGTTCCATCTCGTCGAGACCCGCCGGGACACCGCTGGTTTGGGAGGCAACCGCTTCGCTGATCGTGTCATCAACCATCACATCCAACATGTCTCCAATATGACAGGAGGGTGTGACATGAAACACGTGAACGGGGGAAGAAATCGAGAAGTTCTTCCCGAACCATCTCCGGCTTCCACGTCGCTAGCGCTTCGGTGGCCTCAGCAGCCGGCCGACTTCTGCAGCGATAGCGGCAGATGTTGCGACCAAACCCGGGAGCAGCGGGTCGGGGTTGTTCCATGTGGGCGGGGTTCCGTTGGGGAGTGAGATCCTTCCGCCGGCTGCGAGGACGAGGGCGGTGCCGGCTGCGATGTCCCATTCGTGTTTGGGGGTGAGGGTCCAGGTGGCGTCGGCGCGGCCGGCGGCGACGAGGGCGAGTTTGTAGGCCACGGATCCTGCGGGGACGATGGTGAACGGCTCGTCGGTGAAGCGGTCCCATTCGCCTCGGCGCACTTCGGAGCGGGAGGCGAGGATGGTCGCACCCTTGAGTGACGTGGCAGCGGTAGCCGGTCGATGCCCGGTGTATTCGACGCCGGTCTCGTCCGATCCGATGATCCGTTCTCCGGTGGCGGGGTTGCAGACACCACCCGCGACGGGTCGACCGTGTTCGATGAGGCCGACAGAGACTGACCATTCCGGGATGCCGTGGACGAACTCGCGGGTTCCGTCGATGGGGTCGACGATCCAGACGCGATCCCTGCCGAGTCGGTCGGAGTTGTCTGCTGTCTCTTCGAAGAGCCATCCCTCACCGGGTTGGGGGAGCAGGTCGAGGAGGACCTCGTTGACCGCGATGTCTGCGGCGGTCACGGGGTCGTCGCCGGATTTCATGGTCGCGTCGACGGCGCCGGGTGTGAACGGTTCAAGGGCTACGAGAGCGGCGTGGAGGGCCTGGTCGATGCGTTCGAGATCGTGTTGGCGGGTCACAGTGGCCGGTTCGGTGGGTTGGTGTTGGTGTTGGTGAGAGAGGGTATTGCGGTGTGTGAGAGTCCGAGCGGGACGTTGTCATCGCCGATGGTTGTCTCTGCGTTCCTTTGCGGTGCGGGCGACGAAGTATTTCGCTTGTGGGTGGTGGGCGATCAGGGCCGAGGTCGTCTGTTCGGGCTGGTACTGGTAGGCGGTATCGGGGCCGACGAAGACGCCGATTCGTTCTGCGCCGAGCAGTTCGGCGACACGTTCGTTGTCTTCGAGGTTGGGGCATGCGGGGTAGCCCCACGAGTATCGGCCGCCGCGGTACTGCTGACGGAAGAGCCCGGCGAGGGCAGGTCCGTCCTCGTCGGCGAATCCCCAGTCTTCCCGGATGCGACGGTGCCAGTACTCGGCGAGGGCTTCTGCCATCTCGACACCGAGTCCGTGGAGGAGCAGGTAGTCGTGGTAGGAGTCGGCTGCGAACAGTTCGGAGGTCCGGTCGGAGATGCGGTTACCCATCGTCACGATGTGGAACGCCGCGTAGTCCACGGCGGGTCCATCGGCGGGGCGGAAGAAGTCGGCGATGCAGAGCCATGGATCGTGGTGTTGACGCGGGAACACAAAGCGTGTCCGCTCCTGGCTGCGTGTCTCGTCGGTCCAGACGACGAGGTCGTCGCCGTCGCTGTTCGAGGGGTAGTACCCGTAGACGACTTGTGGGACGAGCAGGTCATCGGAGCGGGCTGCAGCGAGCTGTTCACGCAGCAGCTTGGCGAGGCGTGCCTTGAACGTGCTGTCGCTCTCGCCGGTCTCGGGTCGGAACTGCCAGTGGTTGCGGTAGAGGGCCGTCTCGTTGATGTATGCAGCGATCTCGTCGATGGGGATGCCTTTGACGACGCGGCTGCCGAGGAACGGCGGCTCGTAGACCTGGTTGTCGGTGGCGACGGACGGTGCACGCAAAGGGACGGAACCCGCAACCTCAGCGGTCTCAGCCCGGGGGTAGCGGCGTCGCGGCTCGGCCGGCGCCGTCCCGTCCACGATGCGATGCATCGCATCGAGACCCGCGAACGCGTCCTTGCCGTAGAAGACCGGCCCGCCGTATCGGCCCCTCAGGTCTCCCTCCACATACGAACGGGTCAGCGCGGCGCCGCCGAGCAGGACCGGTGCGTCACCGAGGCCCCGGCGGGTGAGTTCGTCGAGGTTGTCACGCATGATGAGGGTGCTCTTCACGAGCAGACCGCTCATCCCGATCGCGTCGGCGCCGGTTGATTCGTAGGCATCGATCAGTTCGGCGATCCCGACCTTGATACCGAGATTGTGGACCTGGAAGCCGTTGTTGGAGAGGATGATGTCGACGAGGTTCTTCCCGATGTCGTGGACATCGCCCGCAACGGTGGCGAGGACGATCGAGCCACGGTCGACCGAGTCCGACTGCTCCATGTGGGGTTCGAGGAAGGCCACAGCCGCCTTCATCGTCTCCGCTGATCGCAACACGAACGGCAGCTGCATATCGCCGGATGCGAACAACTCACCGACGGTCCTCATCCCAGAAAGCAACACGTCGTTGACGATCTCGAGCGCCGCCAGTCCGGTGTCGAGTGCTTCCTGGAGGTCGTCGACGAGTCCGGTCCGCTCCCCGTCGATGATGCGCCGCTCCAGCCTCCGCTCGATCGACCAGCCCTGTCGATCGTCGACGACGGCGACACTCGTGGTCACATCTACGAATGCTTCGATGAGCGCCTCGAGCGGGTCATAGCCGTCCGTTCGGCGGTCGTAGATCAGGTCCAGACAGATCCGCTGCTGGTCTTCGTCGATGAGGTGGAGCGGCTCGATGCGACCGGCGTGCATGATGGCGCTGTCGAGGCCGGCTTCGAGGCATTCGTGCAAGAAGACCGAGTTGAGTGCCGTGCGGATCGCGGCGTCGAGTCCGAATGACACGTTCGAGATGCCGAGCACGGTAGACACGCCGGGGAGCTCCGCCTTGATACGCCTGATCGCTTCGATGGTCTCCATCGCGTCGCCCCGCAACGAGTCATCTCCGGTACTCAACGGGAACGTGAGCGGATCGAAGATCAGATCGCCCGATTCGAGACCGTAGCGATCGATGGCGAGATCGTAGAGACGATATGCGACGCGTAGCTTCCAGTCGGCGTCCCTGGCCTGGCCCTCCTCGTCGATGAGGAGACAGATCGCCGCGGCCCCGTGCTCACGGGCGAGACGGAACACACGATCAACCCTCGACCCCGCATCGTCACCGCCTTCGAGGTTCGCGGAGTTGAGCACCGATCTCCCACCAAGACGCTCAAGGCCGGCCTCCATGACTTCCGGCTCCGTCGAGTCGAGGACGACCGGAACCGTGATCTCGGTCGCGAACCGCCCCGCCAACGCGTCCATGTCGGCGACACCATCACGCCCCACATAGTCGACACAGAGATCGACGAGATGCGCCGACTCTCGAACCTGATCCTCGCCGATAGCGACACACCGATCGAGATCCCCGGCAAGCATCGCCTCGAGAAACGCACGGGACCCGTTCGCATTCGTCCGCTCACCGATGATCAGAAACGACGTGTCCTGCCTGATCGGCGTCGTGCTGTAGATCGAAGCAACCGACGGGTCATAAACCGGATCGCGACCCGGAACCGGTATCGACCGGCATGCTTCGATAGCGGCTGCGACGTGTTGAGGTGTCGTCCCGCAACAGCCTCCGATGATGCCGACACCGAACTCAGATACGAAACGGCCCATATGGAGCGCGAACTCACCAGCCGACAGGTCATATGTCACCTCGCCGTCCACAATCTCTGGCAGCCCCGCATTGGGTATCACCGAGATCGGGACACGGGACCGCTCCGACAAATACCGCAACGGCTCATACATCTCTACAGGCCCCGTCGCACAGTTGAGACCGATCACATCGGCCCGCAGAGCGTCAAGAGTCGTGAGCGCAGCACCGATCTCGGTGCCACCCAACATCCGGCCCGTCAACTCGATCGTGACCTGCACCTGCAAAGGCAGGTCAACACCCGCGCGACGCATCGCCCGTCGTGCCCCTGCCATCGCCGCCTTCGCCCCCAAGAGATCGAACTGGGTCTCGATGACGAACAGATCGACACCGCCGTCGATCAGACCCGCAGCCTGCCCCTCATACGCATCACGCAACTCCCGATACGTGACCTGACCCAGCGACGCGAACTTCGTACCAGGACCGACAGAACCCGCCACAAACCGTCGACGGCCATCACGGGAGTGAAACTCGTCCGCGACACTCCGAGCGATAGCGGCCCCCGCAGCAGACAACTCATAGGCACGATCCGCGATCCCATACTCCGCAAGCGGCACCGCGAAACCACCGAACGTGTTCGTCTCAACAACATCCACACCAACATCGAAAAACGACCGATGCAACGCCTCGACAACATCAGGACGGGTGACGTTCAACACCTCCATGCACCCCTCGAACACCGGACCACCGAAGTCATCGACGGTCAGACCCGCATCCTGAAACGACGTCCCCGTCCCACCATCAAAAACAACAAGACCGTTGTTGACGCGTTCGATATAGCCGCTCATCGTGACGTGTCCCCGGAAGGGCCCCGAGAGTAATCCATCTACGGTCCTCCTCGGTCGTCTCGAACCGCTCGAACAGCGCCGTGAACGGAAGGGCAACCCCGGCCGTCATCGATCAGGCGCAGGCACCATCCCGGTCACGGCGATCTCGCAGGGCCCGTCCCCCCCACCGCTCTCGACAAGCCCTTCGCAATGAGAATCCTAGGCGCCCACTTCCGACCTCAGCTCATCGACCCGGTCGGTGCGTTCCCAGGTGAACGTGCCCGGACCGGCTTCGTCGGGTTGGCGTCCGAAGTGTCCGTGGTAGGACGTTGGCTCGTAGATCGGGTGGGCGAGATCGA
>JAUVNV010000209.1 GCA_030599515.1 Acidimicrobiia bacterium | reverse complement strand
TTGACCGGCTGAGAGGCGCAGGAGGGCCTTGCGCACGAGCATGGACATCGCTTCGGGGAATCGGATGTCTTCGGTTGCCTCGATCTGTTGGTGGATCCAGCCGTGACCTTGGGCGATCTTGCCGAACTCTATGAGCAGCACGGTCTTGCCGGCGCCTCGGAGCCCGGTCAGCATGAGGCTCTTGGCCGACCGACCGATAGCAAGCCTCTGAACTGCGATATCGAATGCTTCGAGTTCGCTGTTGCGGCCGACCAGGGCAGGAGGAGGACTGCCAGCACCTGGACTGTATGGGTTGCGCACCGGATCCATGTCCCAGATTGTAGCAACCTGCGCTACTTTTAGTCACTTCCCTTATAAGTGCCGCATCTTCGTATGACTACCCGGCAAAGCCCCCCATCAACAACGAACTACGCGGCGCTTCAGGCGATAAGCCAGTGACCGTCGCGTCGAGCGAACTACCGGCAGTCGCCCGCCCAATGGCTCCCGAGAGTGGCTCACAAGACCACGCTGCAATCCGATGCAGACACCCACCACGCGACGAAACCCCTGCTCTCACAGGGATTCCGTGGCACGCCCGGAGGGACTCGAACCCCCAACCTCCTGATCCGTAGTCAGGCGCTCTATCCAAATTGAGCTACGGGCGCCGGTGTCAGATAAGGTAGTGCGCGTTCCCTCCTACGGAAAGCCCCACCACGAAAGGACTGCCGTGGAATCCACCGAGATTCGCACCTTGGCCGACGAGTACTTCGAGTACCTCACCGAGACGAACCCCACTGAAGCACACATGCGTGGTGACTACCGCTACGCCGACCGGTGGGAGGACTTCAGTCGCGAGGCCGAGGACGCCAACATCGCGAAACTCCGTGAGTTCGGCGCCAGGGCCTACGCCATCGACCCGGCAGGGTTGTCGGCGGATGATGCGCTCACTCGCGAGGTTCTCATCTTCGAAACGGAGACAAAGGCTGCGCTCGAAGAGATGCACATGGCCGAATTCGCCGTCGACCCGATCTTCGGCGCGCAGGTCTACGCGAAGCTTCTCCCCCCCATGTTGTCGGTTCCAACCACCGAGGTAGCCGACGCGATGGTCCAGAAGTACAAGGGATATGGACACTCCTTCGATCAGCTGACCGAGCGGTACCGCCAGGGCATCGAATCGGGTCGAACCCCGGCGGCCTTCGCCGTCGACGGTGTCATCGCTCAACTCGACGAGTGGCTCGCTCTCCCGATCGACGAGGATCCGCTCCTCAAGACCCAGGCTCCGCCCGATTTCAGCGATGAGCAGACCGCTGCTTGGAAGGCTGCCCTCGCCGAGGTAATCAGCGACCACGTCCGTCCGGCCGTTGCCCGCCAGCGTGACGCCTTGCGCGACGAGGTGCTGCCCGTGTCCCGCCCCGAGGGCAAAGAAGGCCTGTGCTGGCTCCCCGACGGCGACCTCGTCTACGCCCGATCGATCCACCGGTTCACGACGCTCCCGATGCAGGCAGGTGAGATCCACCAGGTCGGTCTTCAGCAGATCGCCCGACTCGCCGATGAGTACCGCGAGATCGGCACCGACGCGCTGGGGACCGATGATCTCGACGCGATCTTCTCCCGACTTCGCGATGACCCCGATCTCCATCACACCACCGGAGAAGGAGTCCGGGCGGCCGCCGAGGCGGCGTTCGAGAAGGCTCGGGCGGCGATGGGTGACTGGTTCGGTCGCCTCCCGGAGGCGGACTGCCTCGTCGCCGAAACCGATTCGGGAGCGGTGGCCTTCTACTTCCCCGCCGCCGAAGACGGAACTCGGCCGGGGATGTTCTTCATGAACACGACGGACCCGAGTTCGTGGGGCACGTTCGAGGTCGAGTCGACGGCGTTCCACGAGGGGATCCCCGGGCACCACCTGCAGTTGGCGATCGCTCAGGAGCTCGGCGATTCGGTGCCTGCGTTCCGGCGCCACGGTCACATCGTCGCCTACGGGGAGGGATGGGCGCTGTACACGGAGCGGCTCGTCGACGAGATGGGCCTCTACGGCTCCCAACTTGACCGGATGGGGATGCTCTCGGCGGATTCGATGCGTGCCGGCCGGCTCGTCGTCGACACCGGGGTTCACGGTCTCGGGTGGTCGCGACAGCAGGCGATCGACTACCTGGTGGAGAACTCACCGATGACGCTGCATGCGATCACCGAGGAGATCGACCGGTACATCGCGTCGATGCCCGGTCAGGCTCTGTCCTACATGATCGGACGCCTCGAGATCCAGCGGATGCGCACAGCCGCGGAGGAGCAACTCGGTGATCGCTTCGACATCAAGGGTTTCCACGATGCGGTGCTTACTTCCGGCGGTGTCCCCCTCGAGACGCTCGACCGGCTCGTGTCCGAGTGGGTGGATTCGGCGTGAATAGTGATCTGAAGCGACTCGGGGACGAGTACTGGGCGTTCACGCTCCGCTCCGAGCCGACGTCCGCATCACTACGCGGCTTCCACGAGTACGACGCCGAACTCGAAGATCTGTCCCGACAGGCCGAGGACGACCACGTCGAGACGCTCGAACATCTTGCAGTCGCAGCCCAATCCATCGACGTAGAGGGCCTGACGCCGGACGAGCGGATCAGCCGCGAGGTGCTCATCTTCGAGGCGTCGACCAAGGCCGAGGACCTTCGATCGCGCATGGCAGAGTTCGCGGTCGATCCGTTCATCGGGATCCAGGTCGTGTTCCAGCAACTTGCCGCTCAGATCCCGATCACCGAGCCCGAGCATGCCGAGGCGGCCGTCGAGAAGTGGTCGAAGATGGGCCGGATGATCGATCAGGCGATCGGCCGTCTCCGACAGGGGATCGCCAGGGATCGCACGCCACCAAGAATCGGCGCCGAGAAAGCCGTCGCCCAGATCGACACCTATCTGAAGTCCCCCGTGGAGAGCGACGCCTTCGTCAATCTCACGGCCCCACCGGCGTGGAACGACGATCAGATCGCGGCGTGGCGTGATCGGCTCGCCGAGCAGGTCTCGACGGTGGTTCGTCCCGCATTCCGGCGATACCGTGCGGCGATCGCCGACGATGTGCTGCCGAAGGCGCGTCCGCCGGAGAGGAGCGGCGTCGTCTGGTTGCCCGATGGTGCCGAGGTCTACAGCCGTGCCATCCGCAGGCACACCTCGCTCGATCTGGTACCGATGGACATCCACAACGCCGGACTCGGAGACATCGCAGAACTCGGATTCGAGTACGCCGAACTGGGGACATTCGTACTCGGCACCGACGACGTCCCTTCCATCTACGAACGCCTCCGCAACGACGACGCCCTTCGATTCGCCGATGCAGACGGCATCGTCGCGGCGGCTCAGTCGGCGATGGATCGGGCCAATGAAGCCATCCCCAGGTGGTTCGGCACGCTGCCGCAGGCTCCGTGCGTCATGGCGGAGATGCCGCCGATCGGCGCCGACGATGCCCCGCTCGCCTTCTATCTCCCTGCGGCAGAAGACGGGTCGCGGCCCGGCACGTACTTCGTGAACACGACGTCGCCCACAACCCGAACTCGCTTCGAATCCGAAGCTCTGGCCTTCCACGAGTCCATCCCCGGACACCACCTGCAGTTGACGATCGCCCAGGAACTCAAACGGGTTCCCGACTTCCGGCGCAACGCCTTCATCACCGTCTTCCACGAAGGGTGGGGGCTGTACTCGGAGCGTCTTGCAGATGAGATGGGTCTCTACTCGGGCGACCTGGAACGGTTCGGCATCCTGTCGTTCGACTCGTGGCGGGCCGGCAGGCTCGTCGTCGACACAGGGATTCACGCTCTCGGCTGGTCGCGGCAGGAGGCGATCGACTACATGGTCGCCAACTCACCGCAGGCGACGAACAACATCGTCAACGAGGTCGATCGGTACATCGCCTGGCCGGGTCAGGCTCTCGCCTACAAGACCGGTCAGCGCGAGATGTTCCGTGCGCGGAACCGTGCGATCGACACGATGGGTGACCGCTTCGACATCCGTGCCTTCCACGACACGCTGCTCGGTTCCGGTTCGGTACCGATGACAACCATGCACCGTCTCGTCGACGACTGGGCGAACGGGGGCTGAATGGTCACTTCGCCGTCGCTGCATCCCGAATCAATGCGGCGGCCTCAACGAGGTCGCCCGTCGTGAACCCTTCGTCGAACTCCCCGTAGGTCTCCCGCAACTCCTCCATCGCCTGGTCGGCGCCATCCGTTCCCAGGTGGAGGCGTACCAGGGAGATACGAGCACGCAGTTCGAACGACAGGGCCCCTTGCTTTACCGCCACGGAGATGGCTCGTCGCAGTGCGTCGTCTGCTTCGACCCGATCGTCCTCCCCGGATGCCGCTGCCAGCAGCAACTCTCCCCGTAGCCGGTGGAGGTCGGCTTCATACTGACGGTGGTCCTTCTCTTCGACGACACCGAGTAGCTCGTCGACCAGGGCGAGGCCATCATCTGAACGCCCGTCGTCGAGAAGCAACTCGACGAGCATCGCGAGGTAGCCGGGGTCCTTCATGCCGAGGCGGTCGGCGATCTCGGATATCTCGTCGATCGCCGCTTCGGTGTTCCCTCGCCGGCCTTGTG
>JAUVNV010000218.1 GCA_030599515.1 Acidimicrobiia bacterium | reverse complement strand
GGGTCGTGCTTCCCGGGGTTCAGTTCTCGTACTCGACGAGGATGTCGTCGAGTGGCTTCCGTTCCAACCTCGGAACGACCGATTGAGCAGCCGGGTATCCGATCGGGAACAGGATGAACGGGCGCTCGTTCGCCGGCCGATCGAGCAGTGTGGTGAGGAACGCCATGGGGCTCGGCGTATGGGTCAGCGTCGCGAGGCCCATGTTGTGAAGAGCGCTGATGAACATGCCGGCGGCGATCCCGACGGACTCCTTGACGTAGTAGTGCTTGTGGCGAGAACCATCCTCGTCGACCCCGTAACGCTGCTCGAACAGGACGACGATCCACGGAGCGTCTTCGAGATAGGGCTTCTGCCAGGACGTCCCGAGCCGGGCGATCTCCTCCTGCCAGTCCTCCGGCATACGACCGTCGAGGTAGTTGGTGCGCTCTTCCTCTTCAGCCGCGAGACGTATCCGGCGCTTGGTGTCGGGGTCGCCGATGAGCACGAACGTCCACGGTTGCTGATGAGCCCCCGACGGTGCCGTACCTGCCGTGACGATGGCCGTCTCGATCAGATCCTTCGGCACCGGGGCTGTATCGAAGGTCCGGATCGATCGCCGCCGAGCCATGAGTTCGTAGAAGGATGAGGCCCGCTCCTTCATCTCCCCATCCGATCGGAGCGGGCCGTCGTAAGGGACGAACTCCCCGTCGTCGGTGTACGGGTACTGGTCTTCGCTCACGGGTCCTTCTCGCTGTGCGATCACTTAGTTGTCGGCACGTCTGAGCGATGATGCCATCGTCGAAGAGCTACGCGATCGACAGAATCGTCACATGCCGATCAGGAACCGCAGCGCTGTCCCTGCAGCATCCGGGTCGTCGGAGTATCGCCACACACCCTCATCGGCCAAGAGGGTCCTTGCTCTCATGAGATGTCGGCGATCGCTCTTCGTCAGTGCGGCTGCAATCTCGCGGGGGTCCGGCAGCGGGTGTTTCGAGGAGTTCGAGGGCTACGCGGTGCGCTCTGTCGTCGTTCGTGTACTCGAGCAGGTCGACCGTTGCGACGACCTCCCACACGACATGCTCACCCCGTCGGAATGGCCAGGCGCTGTGGATTGCCAACATGATGCTGCCGACGTCGCTACCCGCCGGACGGTAATCGGCGCGGGAGCGCGCTCACAGCACCGGATTTCATTCTCGCCAGCGGGTACGCTCGTTGCAAAACGGGGGAGCGTTCAGGAGAGGCGGGAACTGGCCCGATGGTCAAAGGCGACACGGAGCCGCGAGGGTTTCGCACGGTATTCCAGAGTGAGTGGACCGAACTCGGTCCGCTTGGCAGGACCGTGCTCATCGCTCTTGCTATGTCTGCGGTCGTAGCGCTGGTTCTGGCCGTGGCCATTCCGCATCAGGTAGAGCACCATCTGATCGAGGGCGAGATCCGATCGATCGCACGTATCGCCGGCGACATGTCGGATGCCGGTCTCATCCCGCCCGGTCTTGACAACCCGGCGGCGATGGCTGCCCTCGATGAGTCGGTTCGGACGAATCTGCTGGGTTCTGACACGGTGCGGGTAAAGGTGTGGTCGCCGGACGGCACCGTGGTCTACTCCGACGCTACCGAACTGATCGGCCAGAGATTCCCCCTCTCCGACGACCGGATCGACGCGTTCAACGGACAGTCGAGAGTCGAGGACCCGGATCTCTCCCTCCCGGAGAACGCGCACGAACGCACGCTACCGCCGGTTCGAGAGTTCTACGTCCCGGTGGCCGACGAGACCGGATCGGTGGTCTCGGTGTTCGAGGTGTATCGCCTGGTCGAGCCGATCGAAGCAACCGTTGGCAATATCCAGCGCTACACATGGGTCAGCATCACCATCGGGATCGGGCTGCTGACGCTCTTCCTCGTCACCCTGATCATCGTCAACGGCAGGGCGCTCACACGCAGACGCCGTCTCACGGAGAAGCTGTTCAGCGATCTCGTCAGGGCGCAAGCCGAGGAGCGTACCCGGATTATCGGATCCCTTCACGACGACATCGGACAGTCCCTGTATCGCATTCATTACGGACTTGAAGACACGCGCTCGCGTGTCGACGCCGGCGACCCCGTGGCCGAGGACCTGGCCCATCTCGGGGTTCTCGTGGGCGACGTGGACAGCGCGCTCCGCGCAGAGCTGCGCCTGTTGCAGTACGGAACCGGGGAAGAGCTCTCTCTGGGATCTGCCCTCGATGAGCTCGTGGAAGTCACAGAGCTGGAGACCGACCTGTCGGTGGCCGTGACCGTGGATACGGACTGTGTGCTCTCGCCGTCCAGCCGCGTTGCGCTCTTCCGCGCCGCTCGGGAGGCTCTGACGAATGTACGGAAGCACGCCCTCGCGACGACCGTTGAGATCCGTGTACGTCGCACCGGCAAACGGGTCAGGCTCGACGTGATCGACGACGGTGTCGGGATCATCCATGATGAAGGACTCGGGCTGACGACGACTCGTGAACGCCTCGAGTCGATCGGCGGTGGTCTCACCGTCAAGAACGGACGGAACGGCGGAACACGGTTCGCTGCGTGGCTGCCGTCGGGTGAGTGCGAGGTGGGATCTTGAGAGTGATCATCGCCGACGACCACCGCATCGTTCGTGAGGGCATCGCGATGCTCCTTGCACCCGAGCCAGACGTCGATCTCGTGGATGAAGCGTCGAGCGGGGAGGAACTCCTCGAGTTGCTCGAGACGACCGAGGTCGACGTCGTGCTCCTGGACGTGCGCATGCCCGGCAAGGGTGGCCTCGAAGTGCTCGAGGAACTCCAGAACAGAGATGACGCTCCGCCGGTCGTCGTGCTCTCGATGCACGACGACCCGTCGTATGTGAAGCGTGCGATCGAATTGGGAGCCTCCGGTTACCTGCTCAAGTCCGTCGGCAAGGTAGAACTGCTCCGGGCACTGGGAGTCGTGGTCGCCGGCGGGTCGTACATCCAGGGCGAGATCACCGCACCGCTCATCGCACGAATGGTCGATCCGACAAGCGGTGGGTCGGTCGCGAAACTGAGCCTCCGCGACATCGAGATGCTTCACATGCTCGCCGGCGGCCTCGACAACCGGGTCGTGGCCCGACGTTTGGGTGTGTCCGAGGCCGCAGTGAAGGCCCAACTACGAGTGGTCTACTCCCGGCTCGGCGTCAAGCGGCGCTCCGAAGCGGTAGCCGTAGCCCTCCGGCTCGGAATCATCACCTGAACACGGATAGGGCCAAAAGGCCCTAGTTCCGGATCGAATGGTCACGAATGCCACTGTCCCAACGATCCCGGCGAGGGACCGTTGACCCGATGAACCGAAGCCTGTTCTCCAATACGGTGACTCTGAGATGAGATGCGCTCGCCGCGCCGGCTGTGGCGGGCTGATCACCGAGGAGGTGGATCGTGAGAGGCAGATGGTTCCTAGCCATTGCCGTTCTCGCTTTGGTCGCTGCTGCCTGTACGAGCAGCGATTCGGACGACACGACGACAACCACGACCGCAACAGCGACGACAACGATCGCGACGACGACGACGGTTGCGACGACGACGACGGTTGCGACGACGACGACCGAGGCTGCCGGGACGGCGACCACGGAAGCGCCCCCGCCGCCCGAAGAAGAGGCGATGCGTTCGTTGGATGCTCCGGTTGCGGCGATCACGGTGGATGGTGATGGTTCGGATTGGGGTGATGTTGTCGGGTTGGCGTTGACGCTCGAGCCGATCGTGGCTGAGGCGGGCGAGCCGATCGATGACAGGGACGTGACGATCAAGATGGCTCACGACGACGAGTTCGTCTATGCGCTGTTCACCGTCGTCGACGATTACAACTGGAACGCCGACGATCCCCATCTGTCGGCCTCTCCTGCGTTGATGTTCCCGGTGTCGGCCGGTGGCCCACACATGGGCGCCGACGACGAAGAGGGCGCGAACTCGACGGGGATGGTCGACATCTGGCATTGGGAGCTCGAGTGTGCTGCCGGCGAGGCCTCTGGTGGCGGTGCTGGTCATCCTGCGGGTGACGGCAAGGATCCGGGCAACGACTCGGTGTGCAACTACGACGACGAGTGGGCGACCGATGCCGAGACTCGTGAGGACGACAACTCCGCGACGGGTGAGAACAGCCTGTTGGGTGTGTGGACGCACAGCAATCCGGTAGCGGATGGTGCCGGTGTTTGGACCTTCGAGATGTCTCGTCCGCTCCAGACCGGTGATGAACAAGACGGCCAGTTCGCGGTTGGTGAGTCGACGCTGTTGGCGTTGGCGTACTGGGACGCGGACTTCGGGCCGGATTGTTGGGACGACGACACACACGTCCAGTCCTCCAACCAGGGCTGGATCCAGATCAACCTCGTGGCCGAGGCGGCAGGAGAGATCGAGGCGATTCGTTCGTTGGATGCTCCGGTTGCGGCGATCACGGTGGATGG
>JAUVNV010000063.1 GCA_030599515.1 Acidimicrobiia bacterium | reverse complement strand
GAACAGCAAGACGCAACGCTCGGGCAGATCCGTGGTCTCGATCGGGACCGCACCGGGGAGGATGTCGATTCCGACGACGGGAAGACCCTCTTCGGCAGCCCAGTCGATGAGCCCCTCAATCGTGGGGTGGTGCGTCACGTGCAGATAGCGGTCCGTGACCATGGCGCCACGACGGTTCCAGCGACGTTTCCCGACGATATGGACACCGGCCGCGAGGAAGGCATTCGCGTTGCGAACGATCGATCCGATGTTGAAGTCATGCTGCCAGTTCTCGATGGCGACGTGGAAAGCGTGTCGTCGCAGATCGAGATCGGCGATGATCGCTTCTCGCGACCAGTAACGGTATCGATCGATCACATTGCGGCGGTCACCCTCCTCCAGGAGTTGAGGGTCCAGGCGCGAATCGTCGGGCCATGGCACCGCGTGGGGTCCGACCCCGATCTGCCTGGTCGTATCATCATCGGTCACACGGGCAGGGTAGGGGACCGCTCGGTCCGCCGTACGCGGCATGAGGCGATTCGGATGGGTCGGAGCGCTAGCCTCGGAGCAAGAGCCGTTCGGGAGCAGACATGAGGGTCGTGATAGTTGGGGGAGGAGCCGACGGCTCTCACCTTGCTGAACGTCTCATCGCGGAAGGTGAGGACGTCGCCATCGTGGAATCCGACCCGCATCGCGCCGCACATCTCCGGGAGCGGCTGGATGCACAGGTCGTGGAGGGCAACGGGGCCAGTCCGAGCGTCCTTCGTCGGGCCGGGGTCGAGCGGGCCGACATTCTCTTCGCCGTCTCCGACGACGACGGAACCAACGTTCTCGCCTGCCAGACCGCTCGCTCCCTCGGTTTAGAGCGAACGATTGCGCGAATCGAGCACAGCGAACTCCAGGACATCGTCCTCCAGTCGGGTGTCGAGGCGGTCATCGACCCGCGCGCATCGGTAGCGGAGAAACTGGTCGGCCTCGTCGCCCATCCCGGGTTGTCGGACTACTTCATGTTCTGTGACGGATCCATCGTCATCTTGGGCGGAATCGTCAGCTCGAAGTCTGAGCTCGTCGGGCGATCCCTGGCTGAGATGCGCCGATCCCTTGACGGGTGGGACTGCGTGATCGCCTCGATCATTCGCAATGATCGGACACTCGTCGGAAGAGGTGCCACCGTCATCGAAGCGTTCGACAAGATACTCCTCGTCGCCAAGGCTGAAGACGTGAGCCGGGCCAGCAATCTCATCGGTGCGAAGTCGGAGGAGATCGATCGCGTGATCGTCATCGGTGGTGGACGGGTCGCAGAGCTCAGCGCCGCAGCCATTCGAAAGGACGGTCGTCGGGTACTCCTCATCCACAACAATCGCGAACGGGCGCACGCCATCGCAGCGCGGAATCCAAAGATCGATGTCATCGTGGCCGACCCAACCGATCCGACGGTGCTGCAGAATCTCGAGGTCGGGCAGGGCGACGGTGTGCTGGCACTGACGAGAAGCGACGCCGTCAACATGCTCGCATGCCTGATTGCCGACCGCCTTGGAGCGTCAACCACGGTGTCGCGATTCAATCGAATCGCGCTTTTCGACTTCATGCCGGCCGTGGGGATCAGCGCAGGCGTGTCGGCCAAGGTCGCTGCAGCTAACGCCGTCCTCCGCTTCGTACGCCGGGGCGCCATCGTGTCGGCGGCGGATTTCATGACGGGCGGCATCGAAGCCCTCGAGATCGAGATCATGGCCCAGGCTCCCGCCATCGGTTCATCGATCGGGGAGCTCGGTCTGCCCGATGGAGCGGTCATCGGGGCGATCCTCCGATCCGGTTCAGCGATCGTGCCGCGCGGATCCTCACGCTTCGAACCTGGAGACCGGGTCGTGGTGCTCGCCACACCCGATGCCGTGAGCGCCGTAGAGCGGCTGTTCGGGGCGTAGACCGTGCCTCTCCGCACCCGGAGTTGGGCTGCCGCACCGACACCTCGACGCATCGCTTACATCGTCGGCGTGGTGCTCATTGCCGGGGGTGCGGCTGCTCTCCCCGCGCTCGCTGTGGCGGCGATCTATCGAGAATGGGAGACCGCTCTCCATCTTGGCCTCACATCGGCACTGGCGGTCGGTACCGGTGCTCTGACACTCGTCGCAGCCGGCCGGCCCGAGCGCCTCCGGCCGAAAGACGCGTTCGCCGGCGTTGCGATCGCCTGGGTGACAGTGATCGCCTTCGGGGCTCTTCCGTACCTATTCTCGGGCTCGTTCGGGGTCACAGATGCCCTCTTCGAGAGCACCGCCGGTTTCACCACAACCGGAGCAACCGTGATCGTGGACCTTTCGGGAGTAGCGAAGGGTCTTCTCCTCTGGAGAGCCACAACGCAGTGGCTCGGTGGCATGGGGATCATCGTGCTCTCGATCGCAGTGCTTCCCCTCATCGGCGCGGGAGGCATCCAACTGGCCCGTGCCGAGACGCCGGGTCCGGAGCCGGACCGGCTCACCCCGCGTTTCCGGGGCACAGCACTCCGCCTCTGGGCGCTGTACGTAGCCCTCACGGGAGCGGCTGCGGCGCTCCTTGCATTCGGAGACATGACGGTGTTCGAAGCGGTCGCCCACGCCCTCACATCCATCTCCACCGGCGGTTTCAGCACCAACTCGGGATCCCTCGGGGCTTTCTCCGCCTACTCGCAATGGGTCGTCATCGGGCTGATGGTCGTCGCCGGAGCGTCATTCACACTTCACATCCGGGCGCTGCGCGACCCCAGCGAGTACCTCAGGAAGCCCGAGTTCCGGTACTACCTCATGAGTCTCGTGATCGGTGTCGCTCTCGTAGTCGGAGGAGTTGCTCTCGATGGCGTCGGCGTTCCTGTTCGCGAATCGATGTTCACAGCGATCGCAACGATTACCGGTACCGGCTACGCGGTTACGAACTACGGGGTGTGGCCGGCGGCGATCGGTGGTGTCATCCTGATGATGATGTTCATCGGCGGTATGGGGGGATCTACGACCGGTGCCCTCAAGACGTACCGGGTGGCGATCGTGCTCAAGTCGGCCGCCGCTGAGGTGCGCCGTCTCACCCGGCCGAGAGCCGTTTCCATCTCTCGATTCGGCCGCGTGCCGCTTCCGACTGAGGTGGTGTCTGCTGTTCACAGCTACGTCGTGGTCTACATGCTCGCCTTCGGCATCGGGACGATTCTGCTGCTTTACGTCGAGAGCGCCTGGGGGGCCAACATGGACCTCGTCACCGGGCTGTCGGCGGCAGCATCGGCGATCAGCAATGTCGGTCCCGGACTCGGAACGGTCGGTCCCGCTTCAACGTATGCCGACGTGGCGGGACCCGGGAAGTGGATACTCGGGATGTTGATGATTCTCGGACGACTCGAGATCTACCCGATCATCCTGCTGTTCACCGCATCGTTCTGGAGACGGTAGACCCCCAGGAATTCGTTGCGAGGTTCTGGTGTCCCGAGTCGCAAATCATGCACAGAATCTCGCCGGACCTCGACGCCCCCCGCGGCGTCCTCCGCCTCGACGCAGTCCCGACTGCGCCTTCGTTGTGCGTCCTTGCCGGGCACGCCGATGCCTCGGCGAGATCAGCACGAACTTACGACTCAGGACACTAGAAGGTCATGATCTCCACGGCGTCGGTTATGGCTCTTGCGAGGCCGAAAACGAGCACCGCCAGGGTGCCACCGTATCCGACGACGGCGGTCCCGACACGAAGCCATCGCGGCGGGTGGGGAGAGAGGGCGATCATCCACCAGACCAACGTGCTAAGTGCTGCGACAGCCACAGACCACGATGCGATGACCGGTGGCCCGCATGAACAAGCAGAATCGCCGACGAAGAGAGCGAAGGGCAATCCCGACACAACGAGGATGCCGACAGCGCTGATCGCGGCGTAGGGGACGCCCACGACCCGCCAGCCCTCCTCCCTATTCGGTAGCCGCGCGTCGAGGAACCTGAACAGAGCATCGAGAACGAGGCCGAACGCAAGGAATAGAGCCGATATCAGCACGACAAGGAGCACCGGGTTTCCGAGAATGAAGAAATCAGGATTGTCGGGATTCATCACATCTGACGTAGCGCTCCCCGCAGCGAACAGCACCACGCCATAGGGGACACCCATCCACCGACCCGCCCACGAGAGCCACGGACGGAAGATCAAGTAGAGCGCGGCCCCCACGATTCCGGTAAACACACCAATGAACAGGACCAGAGCGACCGTACCTCCGAACGTCACTTCACCCACAGTGAACCCGGCCTCAGTCGTGGCGCCCTGGGCTGCATCGCGAGCGGCAGCACCCGCGATCCGCATGAAGAGCCTGCCCCCAACACCACCTACGACGATCCCGGTCGCGATCCCGGCGAGTCCACCGGTAGCGATATGCCTGACGAGTCCGAAGAAAGACCGGAATATCGGTTCAGGAAGCATCGCCCGGCCAACCGCAGACGATGGAATGCTCGAGGACACTGTCGACGCACTCCTCAGTGATGGACCACCAAGCGTACGCGACACGAACTGCGACGTGACGCCCAATCAGTGCGCCAGACAAAGCGGCATCGTTCTGGAGACGGTAGACGCGACATGGGACCCGCCGAAGCGGGTCCCATCCTCCTATGCCCGCCTGATTCAGAGTTCCTTGGTGCAGAACCACCAATCGACGCACTCGTAGCCCTCGGCGAGCCGATCCTCCGCGCCGGCTGCCGTTTTCGGTGGCGGCACGATCACCCGGTCGCCGGGTTGCCATCCTTCGGGCGTGGCAATGTCGTAGGCGTCCGACGTTTGGAGTGCTTTGACGAGTCGAACGAACTCGGCGACGGTGCGGCCGTTCGCCATCGGGTAGTAGACCATCGCCCGGATGACGCCCTTGTCATCGATGATGAACGTGCAACGCACTGCCGAGGTGTCGCTCTCGCCCGGTTGGATCATGCCGTAGGCGTTCGCGACCTCCATGGACAGGTCGGCGATGATCGGGAACGGAATCCTGACGCCGAACTTCTCTTCGATCGTGCGGGTCCACGCGATGTGCGAGAAGTGCGAGTCGATGGAGAGACCGAGGAGATCCGTGTTCATCGCCTGGAACTCGTCGTAGGCGTTGGCGAAGGCCATGAACTCGGTGGTGCAGACCGGTGTGAAATCGGCCGGGTGGGAGAACAGAACCAGCCACTTCCCGGCGTAGTCGGACAACTCCTTGACGCCGTGGGTCGTCGGGGCTTTGAAGGCCGGAGCGGGTTCGTTGAGACGGGGGAGCGACGGTTGGGTCGGTACCTCGGTATTCATGCGCGGGTCCCTTTCTGGTCGCGGACTGACTCCCCGAGTGTATCCGGTGAACCGGGCGCTAGATTCGTCGATACCGTGAACGTCGCGGGTTCCCGACCACCGCGGAGGACGAAGCATGATGAAGGAACAACGGTGGTCAATCGACGCTGCCCCAGGGTCGATCACCTTCGTAGCCACGTCGTCGGTTCATCCTATTCGTACGCGGGGCGCCGCCACCGGGTGGTTCGAGGCAGCATTCGACGACTCCGGGTTCGCTCCGAACAACACGCTGCAGGGCCGGCTCGAAGTTCCGGTCGCCGGTCTCACGTCGGGCAATCCCCTCGTCGACCGGGAGATGAAGCGCCGCGTCGACACCACGGCTCACCCACTCATCGTTGCAGAGATCGAATCGACGGAAGAGAGCGGCGGCAACACCGCTCGGATCACCGGCACGATCGTCTTCCTCGACGTTGAAACATTGGTCGAAGGCGAGCTCCATCTCCTCCCGGGACCACGACTCGTCGGTACCGGCGAATTCGACGTCCGCTGGTGGGGTCTCGACCCTCCGCGGCTGCTCATGTTGCGCGTCGATCCGATCGTGACCGTCGAGATCGACCTCCTCCTCGTCTGAGCATCGCTCTCTCGTCGGTCGAAATCCTCACGTAGCGCTCGAGCAGGCCGATGAATGGGGAGGAAGACGCATCTCTGGAGCACATCATGAAGTACGCCCTGCGGTCTATCGCAGCAACAGTCACCGTCGTACTCGCCTTCGCCGTCGTCCCGGCCGCTGCCGCATCGACGCACGAACTGGGCGAGCTCGTCGACTACCCGTTGGCCGTACCCGTCGATGGAGAACACCACTTCTGGGACTGGTTCTGGGCTGCACGGTCGGGTGGAATTCACCACGCGCAGGATCTCATGTCACCGAAGATGACACCTGTGGTTGCTGCGGCGGACGGAACGGTGCGCCTCGTCAACTGGACGGACGAGGACCACATGAATCCCGACCGGTGCTGCACGATCGCACTTCGCCACGACGATGGGTGGGAGTCGTGGTACGTCCACCTCAACAACGACACACTCGGTACCGACGATGGGCTCGGATGGGGAATCGCAGAAGGCATCGTTCCGGGAACGCAAGTGAAGGCAGGACAGCTGATCGGATGGGTCGGTGACTCCGGCACCGCCGAGCTTACCAATCCTCACCTCCACTTCGAACTTCGTGACCGCGCCGGAGTGATCGTCAACCCCTTCCAATCGCTGGCCAACGCCGGTGCGAACTGGCTCGGGTCCGGTCCTGCCGATCCTCTGTTCGATGGGTACCGATTGCTCAAGGCAGGCACGCGGGGAGCCGACGTTCGACGCCTTCAGGAGGTCCTCACAGGCCTCGAATACCAGCCGGGGCCGGTCGACGGCATCACCGGATCGCGCACGATCGCGGCTGTGGCCGCATTCCAGACAGACGCGGGGTTGACGGCCGACGCCCTTGCCGGGCGCGTCACCAGAGCCACACTCGCGACCCATCAGGCGGCAGGCACCGTCGCGAGTGACACCGGTGCGGCGTCCGAGAGTCCGCCGGCGCCGACGACGACCCCATCGGGGATCCTCCGCAAAGGCAGCCGCGGTCCCGATGTGCATCGAGTGCAGGATCTCCTCACCTCGGCCGGCTACACGCCGGGGCCTGTCGACGGCATCTTCGGTCCGAAGACCGAACTGGCAGTCCTCGCCTTCCAAGAGGACCACGGCCTGCGGGTCGATGGACTCGTCGGTTCGGGCACGCGCAAGGCGCTCGGCTTCTGATCAGGCTTCCATCGACGGCAGAACGAGGAGGCCCTGTCGGAGCGGGTGCTTCACGACCTCGATCGGATGTTCGTAGACCTTCGTGAGGCTTCTCGAATTCAGAACCTCCTCAGGCGCGCCGTAGGCGGCCACGCCGCCCCCGTCCAGCAAGACCACTTGATCGAATGCCGTCGCCATGTTGAGGTCGTGTAGAACGGCCACCACGGTGCGCCCGCTGCCGCCGAGCGAGCGGATGACGCGAAGCACCATCTCCTGATGGCCGATGTCGAGAGCGGTGGTCGGCTCGTCGAGGAGCAGCAACGGTGTCTCCTGAGCGATCGTTCTGGCGATGGCCGTCCGCTGTCGCTCACCACCTGAGAGGCTCGAGACGAGCCGGGGCTCAAGGCCGACGAGGTCGAGCGCTTCGAGGGCACTGGTCACCGCGCGGCGGTCGTCACTCGGAAGATTGGAGGCGTCGTCTCGGTAGGCATATCGGCCCATCTCCACGACCTGTCGCACGTTGAAGGCGATGTCCTCTGCCTGGCGCTGTCCGAGGAACGCACGTGAGGTCGCGAGATGTCGGACCGCGAGCGTCGACACATCGGTCCCGTCGTAGGTGACGGAACCGCGACTCGGGCGGAGATCGCCTGCCAGCAGACTCAGGAGGGTGGACTTCCCGGCACCATTCGGTCCCACGACGGCGACTCGGTCACCCGGTGCGAGGTCCAGGCTCACGTCGCACACCAGTTCCACATCATTCGTCACGTAGCAGACGTCGGTCGCGGAGACCCTCACGTCGGCGTCCTTCTGAGAAGCAGCCAGCCGAGGAACGGACCGCCCACGGCGGCCGTGATCAAGCCGAGCGGTATCTCGGAAGGAGCCGCAACCGTTCGCGCAAGGGTGTCGGCAACGACCACGGTCACTGCTCCGCCGATCGCTGCTGCCGGAATGAGGATGCGGTGTCTCGGGCCGACGAACGGTCGAAGGAGGAACGGGACCAGCAAACCGACGAAGCCCACGACGCCGCCGAGCACGACCGATGCGCCCACGACGATTCCGACGACCGCGACCACGGTGGGAATGAGCCGGCGCGTGTCGAATCCGAGTGTCCGGGCCTCTCGGTCGCCCAACACGAGAAGATCCAGCCCTGGACCGTTTCTCCACAACGCCAACACCGAAGGGACGAGGACCACCGTTGCCACGACGAGCCCTTTCCATGTGGCCCCGGAGAGGGATCCGAACACGAAGAACATGAAGGTGGGCACACGAGGGCTGTCGACGATGAGGACGAAGAGACCGGTCCATGCAAGCATCGCGAAGCCGAACGCCACGCCTGCAAGGATCAAACGTTCGCTTCCGGCTCGCGCACGGAGCGCTGCGGTTGCAACACCGAAGGTTGCCGCGACGACAACCGCGAAAGCGACCGGCACCACCGGGTAAGCAGCGACCGGGGTGATGGCGAATCCGATCGCCGCCCCTGCGCCCGCCGCAGACGAGTAACCGAGCAGATGGGCATCGGCGAGAGGCGAGCGGTATGCCCCTTGCAGCACCACGCCGACACTCCCGAGGGCCGCCCCGAAGATGGCGGCGGCGAGCACCCGTGGAAGCCTGATCGAGGCGAGCACCCGGTGAGCAGCGGGATCCGCAGCGTCGGACCCGAACATCCAGGCAAGGATGTCGCCGACGCCGATCGAGAACGCGCCGAACATGAGTGCGCCGAACATCGTCAGAGCCAGAAGCACGAGTCCACCCGCGAACTCAAGCGTGAGTCGGGTCGGCGAGGACGTGTCCATCATGGTGCAGTTGGAAGCGAACTGAGATCTGCGACGAGGCGTTCGATGGATGCCGCTATTCGCGGCCCGAACGTCAGGAAGTCACCTTCCGGATACGCGAAGACGGCACGGTTCCTCCCGGCCGGCGTCGCCGACACTCCGGGGATAGCGAGGAGCCCCTCAATACCCCCGAGCACCGCGTAGCCCTCCTCAGGAACGATGAGAACGTCGGGTGCAGCCGCCGCGAGCGCCTCCGGTGTCACCGGCACGTTCCCCTCGACACCGGCATCGACGCCGGCATCGAGTCCACCGGCGGCTTCGATGACCGGTGTAGTGGTCATTCCCTCGCCGAACAGCAGCATCACATCCGGGCCCCTGGTGTACACATAGGCGACTCGCCGGGTGACGGAGCCATTACCGGACCCCACTGAGGCCGCAGTGATCTCACGTTCGAGACGATCGTTCAACTCAGTGGCGGCGCCGGCGGCCTCGAGGAGCAACCCGAGCGAGGTGACCTTGGTGTAGAGACCGTCGAACGTGGTCGGAACTTCGAGAACGGCAACGGGCACTCCTGCAGCACGGATCTGTTCGATGGCTGTGGCCGGAGACGTCTGGGTGTCGGCGATCACAAGGGTCGGATCATGCTTGAGCACGCCCTCCGCCGTGAGGAATCGACCGATCCCGGCCTTCGGAAGCAGAACGGCCTCATCGGGGGCGACGGTCGTGACATCGGTCGCGACCACGGACGCCCCGAGTCCGAGTTCGAACAGGAACTCGGTCAGGTCGCCGCTGAGGGTCACGATCCGCGACGTGTCGGGCGCTTCCACAACGATGCCATCAGCTCCGACGAAGACGTCGGCTTCTGCCGGTGTGTCTTCGGCCGGGGAGTTCGAGCAGGCGGAGAGAGCGAAAACGAGCAGTGCTGCTCCGACGACCGGTCCGCCGATGGGGAACCGGCGTGTCATCCCTCGGGACAACCGACTCGCGCCGATGCCATCATCTTGCAGAACATGGCCCTGGTGATCTTCCAGGTGCCGTCCCTCAAGACCGCACCTCCGGCCAGGTCCGGGTAGGTGGGTGTGCCCCCGAAGAGCAGGTCGTACGTAACGTCGGCCGTGTCTCCGTTGATCGTCACCGAGGTCGGGGCGAGTTCTACCCCTCCCATGGATTCGCCCGTCACCTGGTACTCGGCGACGGTCTCTTCCAGGCCCTCAGGATCCTCGATGTAGGGAGCCTTCTCCTCGTATCCCGTCTCGCTCGAGAACACGATCTCATAGGTCAGCACCACCGCATCGACGTCGGCATCTTCGCCGGGAACGATCCCTCCAGCATCCGCCACCGTGGTAGTGGTCGCCGTAGCAGTCGTTGTGGGTGTGGGAACCGTGGTCGTCGTCGGAGCAACCGTGGTCGTCGTCGGAGCAACCGTGGTCGTCGTCGAAGATGGCGCTGCAGTCGTGGCCGTCTCGGCAGCATCCGAGTCAGAACAGGCTGTGACGATCACAGCCAGAATGACGAGAAGCAACAATGTCCGTTTCAAAGGAACCTCCTAGGGGAACCGCACAATTCTCCCAACGTTCGCGCCGACATCAAGTCGGGCCGGGACATTTGGAACACGCGTAGGGCCATCGGCCCCTGATTGGGCACCACGGGGGTGTCGCCATCCGTGAAATGGGGTCCTTGGCCCCTATGTAGGCCGTGCCGACCCGACAGTGTGTCGGTTGAATGCTCATGAGCAGTTGAAAGTCACCGGAGGAGGCTCGACGATGAAATCGGGAGGTCGTTCTATGCAACGGATGCTCATCTTGCTCCTTCTGATTGCAGCGGTTCTGTTCGTCGTCGCAGCTGGAGCAGTCGGTCAGACCGAGACGGTGGCACAGGAAGAGGAACCGGTCCAGATCTCGGAGCAGCCCGTTCCGATATCAGCGGAGCGGTCCGATCCGACGGCCGATCACTCCAAGTTCGAGATCCTCCAGCAGGATTTCGCCACGGGTCCAGATCTTACCGCGGCGTGTCTGTCGTGCCACACCGAGGCTGCCAAACAGGTTCAGGAGACGACCCACTGGACCTGGGACAACCACTACGGCGAAGGGATCGGCAAGACGACGCAGATCAACAATTTCTGTATCGGCATCCAGTCGAACGAGCCACGGTGCACGAGTTGCCACACGGGGTACGGATGGACCGACGACACGTACGACTTCACGATCGAAGAGAACGTGGATTGTGTCTCTTGCCACGACACGACGGGTACGTACAAGAAAGTCCCAACGGCCGCGGGGAATCCCGCATACGAACCGACGGATTTCAAAGGTGTGACCTGGGAACCACCGAATCTGTCAATGATCGCTCAAAACGTCGGGAAGACGAGCAATGAGACCTGTGGCGCCTGCCATTTCAGCGGTGGCGGTGGTGCCGGAGTGAAACATGGCGATCTCAACCCGGATCTCTTGACTGCTTCGAAGGATCTCGACGTGCACATGTCCGCCGATGGTGCCGCCATGGTGTGCTCCGACTGTCACGAAGG